>JAJFLN010000487.1 GCA_021772705.1 Candidatus Cloacimonadota bacterium
CAAAACTCGGACATTAAGTCGTCCTGGCAGCGGGCAACCATCGTAGGACGAACGGATCGGGAAAACTCGGCCATTCAGTCGTCCTGGATGCGGTCATCCATAGTAGGGTGAACGGCACAAGAACGGGACCGTCAGAAATGCCGCCTTGGGGCCCCGATCAGGGCTGGTGCTCGGCCATCCAGGCGTCGATCTCTTCCGGCGTGTAGTAGGTGGCCCGCTTCTTCTCCAGATCGTCCGGGTCCAGCCGCGGGTAGAGCCACTGGCGGTAGGCCTTCAGCCCCTCACCCTCTCCACGCTCCAGGGCCCCCTCGTCGGTCTGCCGCTCGTAGCGTCGCGTGAAGCTGGAATCTGTCAGATAGCGCCGAGCCAGCTTCAGCAGTGCTCCGGCGTTCATGCCCGTGTAGTCCCGGATGTGGACCAGTTCATGGACCAGGATGGCCTTCAAGGCACCCTCCGGCGGAGGGGAATCGAAGAGTCGACTGTTGAAGAACAGATCGTAGTAGCGCTTCTTCTTGCTCCTCATGGCCTGCAAGGGGGTCACTCCCGTTCGCAGGTAGCTGTCCCGGCTCTCGAACTGCTTGATCCGGATGTTGTAACCCGCCAGCTCCGGAAGCCTCTGCTGGATCAGCTGACGCAGGATCGAGCGGATGCGGGATGAGTGCTCCTCCCGCTCCTTCGCCTTCGATGGACCGGCGTCGAGGGCCGTACTTCCGGCGACAAACATCAAGAGGGCAATCAGAAACAGCATTCCCAGGCATCTGGGGACTACACTGTTCAAGGTCCTCTGTCTCATCGTCAGTCTCAATCGTCGGGTGAAGCGGCCGTCGCCAGAGCCGCCACGGGGCAGCAGGGTCCTTCAAGGATACGGATTCCACCGGAAATGACAATCCCCTCGATAATCAGGCTGTTGCTCCTCGCCAGCTGGACACTGCTCATCAGCGGCTGCGGTGACTCTCCAGTGGCCGCTCCTCCGGAGCCGATTCCCCTTCCCGCCCTCCCGGGCATCCAGCCCGTCGACGACGGGCGGAAGCTCCTGGCCCATCGGCGGAATGACGGCTCCTCGCTGGCCTACGTCATCGGCCTCGAGGCGGCACCACCCCTGATTCCTCCACTAGACACCCGGACCCGGGTCCAGGAAGAGGCCCGGGTGTTGCCCGACGGAAGCTTCCGGTGCCAGTCCGTCCTCAATCTGAGCGGACGGGGCCTCCGAGAGGCCCGGGCCACCGGTAGCTACAGGGTCTCTCCCACGGGCAAGCTCAGGGATCTGGCGAGCTCACAGCTGGGTGAGGAGTTCGCCGGGCCCTTCGTGCGCAATGTCCCCCTGATCTACCTCCCCCTGCCGGGGCAGCGAGTCGCCGTGGGAGAGACCTGGACCGGTGAGTTCACTCTGTTCATGCCCCCCTTGAACGTTCCCTTCGAAGTGCCTCCCGTGAAGGCCCATGCCCGATGCACCTTCGAGAAGCTCCTCCAGACTCCCGAGGGAGAGGTGGCCCGGATCAAAGCTCTTGCCAAGGCCGCGCCAGGCCAGACGCTGCAGGCGACCCTGCTGGGCTTCTACGACGTGGACGTCGAGGCCGGTCACATCATTCAGGGACAGCTCACAGGGGACGTGGAAGCGGCACAGCTGATGGTGCCCTGGTCCTTCCCTGTTACCATCACTCTTCAACTGCAACCGGAAGGAGAGGCCCAGTGAGCGCCCGTCCCGGCAACACTCCGAAGCTGCTGCCAGTCGCCTGTCCGAGTAGTTTCCGTTCAGTTCTGCCCGAGCCTTTGGCAAGCTCAGGAGAGGGCTTCTGGCGGCAACCTGCATGGCCCTCGGCAGGATCGGGCCGAACGGGGGATGTGAGAGCCCGTCCTGGAGACACTCCGAAGCTGCTGCTCGCACGCCTGGCGATGATTCTGGTACTGCCCTGGCTCAGCGCCGCCTCCCAGCTCCAGGCTGGCCCTCCGACTCCTGGGCGGCTGGCGACAGTGGAACCGCCCAGGGCGTCGCGGGTACTCTTCCGGGACGACTTCGAGTCCTACGCCTCTGATGATGATCTCTGGTCCCGTGGAGGACCGGTCCTGAACCAGGGGCGGCGCATCCCCCCTCCTCGGGGAGGTGTCCGGCTGATCCGGGGAGGTCCTCACCGCTCCGGCCAGGCTGCCGTCGAACTGGAGATGGCCGGTGACGGCAGCCATTACAGCCAGGCCTACCTCTACTACCGGCTTCCCCTGGCCCGAGCCAAGGGAGCCCGGCGAATCGGTGTCGCCGGGTGGGTCTCCTTCACGAACCACCAGGACGTGCGGCTCTTCTTCCTCAACGAGGTCTTCACGGGCCGGATCCGCCCCGTGCAGGAGTACTTCGGCCATCGGGCGGCCCTGCTTGCCGGAGGGATTCAGTTCGATGGCCGGGTCAGGACCTGGCAGTGGGAAAAGCGGGGCAGTTCACCCTACACGCCCTTCTCGACTCCCATGCCCTACAAGGACAATCGAGACCGGTTTCACTACTTCAAGCTCGTCGTCGATTACGAGACGGGCCGATACCACTCGTTCCAGTTCGACCAGCGGCAGTGGGACATCTCGGAGAACGAGCTGATCCTTTTCGAGCCCGATTCGGCCCACGATCCGACACCGGCCATGATCGAGATGAACGTCCGGCTGATCAGCTTCGACGACTACGACGCGCCCTATCACTCCCGGGCTTACGTTGACGATGTGGTCGTGACGGTCGAGGACGACTCCGGGCCTTGAGTCCTGGGCTGGAGGCGGAGGGTCCCGGTCCTCCCAGGCGGAGGAACAGAGCCTTCAGGTAGTTTGCTTCCGGGAACAGGGCGGGATGATCCAGTGTGTGACCTGTTGTCTCCAGCGTCTCGTGCTGCCTGGAGCCCAGGCCGGTAATCACGGACTGCTGAAACTGCTCCACCGACACGTGGGACGAACAGGAACAGGCCACCAGTACGCCGCCCCGGCCCAGCAAGGCCGCTCCCCGGCGGGCCAGTGCGCTGTAGGCCCTGAGAGCGGCCGCCACATCGGCCTCCCTGGAGGCGAAGCTCGGCGGGTCCAGGACCACCAGGTCAAACTGGCGACCCCGGTCCTGTAGCTGCCCCAGCAGATCGAAGGCATCGCCCTCCAGAGTCTCGTGAAGCTCTGCCGCAAGCTGGCCGTTGAGCTCGAAGTTCCGATTCGCTCCCAGAAGGGCGTGACGGCTCAGATCCAGGCTGGTTACCCGGCGCGCGCCGCCTCGGATCGCCAGCAGTGAAAAACCTCCGGTGTAGCTGAACACGTTCAGGACCCGCTGCCCCCGGGCCAGTCTTCCCACCCGGGCCCTGTTGTCTCGCTGATCGAGGAAGAAGCCCGTCTTCTGTCCCCGCATCACGTCGGCCTCGAACCGGAGGCCGCTCTCGGAGAAGACAACCGGTCTGGCAGGTGCCTGGCCCAGCAACATGACCCCGTCCCGAATGCCCGATGGCAGCCCAGACATCTCGGCGCACTTTCGGCCCAGGCGGAGCACCATCCGCTCGGGGGTCAGCCGCCGCCGGATGGCCTCCCGAATTTCAGCCAGATACGGGAACAGACAGGTACTGTAGAGCTTCAACACCAGGGTTCCGCCATATCGATCCAGGACCATGGCGGGCAAGCCGTCACTCTCTCCGTTGACGACCCGGTAGCCGGTACATCCAGCCGATGAGAGAGTTTGCCGCTTGCCCGCAGAAACTCCGATGCGGGCGTGAAACCAATCCTCATCCAGGAGGGTGCCCGGCTGGGT
>JAJFLN010000488.1 GCA_021772705.1 Candidatus Cloacimonadota bacterium
GTGGTGATCTCGGAGGCTCCGGGCCCATCGACTTGAGTGAGCTGGTCGGCGGCGTCGACGGTGTAGTCGGCGGTGCCGCCGGAGGTGGTCACGGAAGTCCTGTTCCCAGCGACGTCATAGGCGAACTGCTCGTAGGTGGAGTCGGGGTAGTCGGCGCGTGTGAGCTGATCCAGGTCGTCATACTGGTAGTCGTGAGTCCCCTCGTCGTCCACCCTTCGGGTGATGTTCCCGCGGCCGTCGTAGGTCAAGTCCTCGAAGAAGACCTGGGTGGTGTCGGGTTTGCGGTAGTCGAGGTTGGTCAGCCGGCCGTTGTCGTCGTAGGTGTAGTCGCAGTCGATATCGTTGGGGAGCACCATCGAGATCTTCTGGCCGGCAGCGTTGTAGGTGTAGGTGACGGTGCCCATGGTGTCGTGGTCGATCTGGGTGAGCTGGTTGCGGGAGTCCCAGGTGTAGGTGGCCGTGGAACTCTCGATCTCATCCACACTCATCCAGATTCGGTTCCCGGCGGCGTCCCAGCCCTGGCGCTGAGTCTTGTCCAGGTGCTCGTGGCGGATGAGGGTGATGCGGTTCCGCTCGTCAAACTCCTGGCTGATATCGACGTTGGTGTCGGTCACCTCCACCATGTTCCCCACGGCGTCATAGGCCATGCGGGCGGTGTTCTCGGTGGTGTCGTCGGCCCGGATGTAACGGGCCTCGGTGACCCGACCGCCGTTGTCATAGTCGTACTGGATCTTCTGGCCCTTGGGGTCGCGCTTCTCCACGAGCTGGCCAGCCAGGTCGTAGGAGTAGTCCCGGGTGCGGTCGAGGGGGTCGATCTCGGCCACGAGGCGGTTCATGGCGTCATACTCGAAAGTCCAGGCATAGCCGCGTCCGTTGGTGATGGAGGTGAGGTTGCCGTTGGCGTCATAGCCGTAGAGAACGGTGACCTCGTCATCGGAGCCGACGGCCCGGGTGGTGGTCACCAGGCGGCCCAGGCTGTCGTAGGCGTACTCGTCCCGCACTTCCAGCGCGGTGCCCTCCGCCCGCACCAACGCTGTTCTGTTCCCGGCGGCGTCATACTCATACTCGGTGCGCTCGCCCTCGGGATCGACACGGGCCGTCTGCCGTCCGGCAGCGTCATACTCGAAGAGCGTGGTGTTCCCGAGGGGGTCGGTGGTCCGGACAAGGCTGCCAACAGCGTTGTAGTCGCGCTTGGCGACGGCGTCGTCTGGATAGGTCACCGACGTCACCCGGCTCAGAGCATCCACCGAGGTCAGGGTCTCGTTCCCCCGCTGATCCGTCGCTCCGATGCGGTTGCCGTCGGGGTCGTAGGAGTAGGCGATCTCGCCCCCGAGGGCATCGGTTACCCGGATCATCCGCCCAACGGAGTCGTAGGAGTAGTGGGTCTCACGTCCGAGTGGGTCGGTGGTGGTGGTGAGCTTGCCGTAGGAGTAAGCGAAGGTGGTGGTGAGTCCGAGGGGGTTGATGAGGGAGATCCGGGGACACACTCCATTGGGGATCGCAGAGCTCACGAAGGTCTCAGAGAACACAGAGGTTCTTTGGCGAGAAGCGTACTCTGGGTGCCGGGCAGTCCGACGAGACTCGGCCCTTGGCGCCGAAACGAGGAACCTGGCACCCGAAGGGCGCCGCTGCTCAGCCTGTCGCCCGTCCACCCAAAAACCTCTGTGCTCTCTGCGAACTCCGTGTAACTTCCCGTGTCAACGCAGCTGAAGCCCCTCGGGCGGCATGTTCCTGCCTCGAACCATTCTTCCCGCTCTTCCCGCGCCCACGACGCCCCTCAGCCACGCCGTCTCTGGCTGTGATAGACTCTGGCCGTCCGAGGATGCCTCATGCCCCGTCTGGTCTCGCCAACAGCCCGCGTCAAGGTCGAGGCGCGGGTCGCGCCGCGTGCGCTGCCGCGCTCGCTGATGGCCGTCTACTATCTCGACGAAGCTCGCTTCCGGGAGATGGCTTCACGACTCGAGCAAGACGAGATCTTCTCTCGCCTGGTCGACCGGGGGCTGGTCGAGCGCGTCCGGTATAGTGGCCGAATTCCCCAGCATCGCTACGAAGAATACAAGGATCAGGAGCTCGTCGAATTCTTCAAGAAGCACGGGATCTCCCGCCACCCTGACTGGCAACAGGACTTCCTGACTCCCGGGTCCGTTTCCCGTCGTCAGAGCCTGGCCAAGAAGTACGGCGTCCCTCTCGGAGCGCTGACGAGCGTCCTTCGATACATGTCCTACATGGCCACTCTCCAAGAATGTTCTCCCTCCTACTCTGTCAACACCCGGGAGGAGGAGCCTGACTTCCTGCGATTCACGGCTTCTCCCGATGTGTTCGACACCAGCCCCCACGTGGAGGTGATCCGCCGGTTCTGCGAGCGCCAGAACCTGGAGCCGGACTCCTTCAACGAGCTGTTCATGAACTGCCGGCCGGACATGGACGCCATCCTGAAACAGGTGAGCGCTCCGGCAGAGGAGATCGACGCCGTACTCCGGGCTCTGGACAAGATCCAGGTCCTGAGCAGCCTCCACTTCGACATGCGGGAGGCCAGCCCCTCGAGTCGGAAGGGCGACGCCAAGAAGAGTGAGTTCGTCGCCGAAGTAGTCCGAGGCTCAGGCTCCCTGGAGCTGGACCTGAGGTTTCTGGGGGATCAACTCTACGACGTGAAATATCGCTTCAACACAGACCAGCCGGACATGCACCTGTCGGCGAAGGAACGGGAGTTCGTCGATCAACTCAAGGCCGTCAATCAGCGCAAGACCGTACTCTGCCGGATCGTCAGCTGCCTCTTCCGCAACCAGTATCGGTACCTGGTGACCGGTGACCCGCTGCAGATGGTACCCCTGACGCAGGCCAAGGTCGCCAGGGAACTCCACGAGGAGGAGGCCACCATCAGCCGGCTGGTCCGGGACAAGTCGATTCGCACCCCTCAGGGCGACAAGCCGCTGAAACAGCTGTTCCGCAAGGTAGCCGACGTGGTGCGGGATCTGATCTTGATTCGGGAGTCCGATGGCATCGCTTCGGGACAGCTGCCGGGGCCGTACACGGACAGACAGCTCCAGGAGATTCTGCAGCAAGAATTCGCTGTGAATCTCTCCCGGAGAGCCATTACCTACCACCGGAACCGGACCCAGGCAGGACAGAACTTCTACGCCCGGAGCCGCCGGAAGCGGGACGCCGCAGGGGGCGGCTGAGTCCCATGGCCAGAAAGGTCAAGCCGAAGCTTGTCGCCATCAAGAAGAAGGGGCCCGGCGCTCTCACCCCGGAGCCTTCGACACCGGAGGCAATCGAGAAGCCCAGGGAGCTGATGGCAGCCGCCGTGCCCCTCCGCTTCAATCGAGGCCCCGATAGAGGCCGGAGCGTCGCGGAGGTCTTCTCCGAGGGCAATCGGTTGTTGAGAATGGGCCGCTACGACAAGGCAGCCCAGCGCTACCGACGCGCCATTCAGCTGGGAGGCGAACTCTCGGAGGCCTACCACAATCTGGCCATCGCCTGCTATCGGCAGCGGTTCTTTGTCGAGGCCCGCCGTGCTATCGAACGGTCCCTGGAGCTGGAGCCGAAATCGGCGCTCTATCACCAGACCGCCGCCATCCTGGCCCGGGACGTGGGCGAGGGGGAGCGAGCTCTGGAGTACCTGGGACAGGCCATCGAGCTGGAGCCCAGTTCGGCGGCGGTCCTGTACATTCGTGGGCGCCTGCTCCACGACATGGGACGGCTGAAGGAGGCAGACAGGGACCTTTCGCGGGCCATCGAGCTGGACAAGGGCAACTCCGATCTGTCCATGGCTGCCGCGGCGGCCGCAATGGACGTGGGCGAGCACGACCGGGCGAAGCGACTGATTGACGCCGTCATCGCCGAATCCCCCGGCAACCCGGAGCCCTACCACTCCCTGGGTCAGATTCACCATCGGCTTGGGAATTTTGAAGAGAGCCGTCGCCATCTGGCCCGGGCCGTGGAACTGGGGCCGAATGTGCCGAAGATAGCCCTCGCCTACGCCGAGGCGCTGGCAAGGCACAGGGACCAAGAGGACAACCGGGAGCAGGCCATACAGGTCCTGCGAAGCTGTCTGGAGGCCAACGAGGGGCAGGAGTTCGACATCGGCAAGGAGCTGGCCCCGCTCCACTTTCTGCTGGCCAGCCTCTATGACGATACGAAGGCAGGGTATGACCTGGCGATGGAGAGTTACCGGGCCGGGCTGGAATGGAACCCGGACCACGAGGTAGCCCACAACAACCTGGGAGCTCTGTTTCTGGCCGCCAACCAGGTGGACAGTGCGGTACACCACTTTCAGCGAGCACTGGCCATCCGGCCCAGTTATCAGGCGGCATGCTTCAACTTCGCGAAGGTTCTGTTCCATCACGGCACGGCCAGCGAGCTGGAAGAGCGATTCACGGGACTGCTGGAGGCGACTCGAGATCAGGCCTTCAGCTCCTTGGCCATCATCACCCTTGCCCTGGTCAATCTTGCGGAGAACGAGACCTACGCCGAGATTCACGAGAGGAACCACCGGATCAAGAACGTACTGGCCCTGGCGGGCAACAAGGTGAAGCGCACGGGGAAGCGGCTGGGGGACACCCTGGAGTCAGAGACGCTGGGCGATGTGGTGACCGTTCTTCAAGAGACCTACGAGAGCCTGGGCCGGTACCTGAAGGCCATCCGTCCCCAGGCCAGCGCAATGGAGTGGGTCGACGTGAACCGCATCGTCGAGAAGGTGGCCCGCCGGATGGAGCGATCCCGGCCCGAGAAGTGCCAGATTGAGTTCCACACGCAGCTGGGGATCCCCCAGGTCCAGGGCGAGGCCGCGCGGCTCGAGG
>JAJFLN010000489.1 GCA_021772705.1 Candidatus Cloacimonadota bacterium
GCGGCCGCTGCGGACCCGGAGGACATAGCGCCGGTCGTGGAGATCGAAGGGCGAATTGGCCAGATAGCTGGGATATTCGTCGGGCCAGATGCCGACGCTGACGTAGTAGTCCCCGTCCAGGAGGTTGACGGAGTCGTAGTCGATGACGATGGTGCCGGAACCCTCGAGTCGATCGATATCGAGGCCGCCGCGAGAGGTGTTGGACCCCATGATCCAGAGACCGTCGTTGCGGAAGTACTGGATCCGGAAGATAGGCCGCTCCACGGGCTCCTTGGCATCGTAGTGAATCCGGACCTGCAGGGGCTCCCCGGAGCCGAAGAACTCCGCCGTCTTGCCGTCGGGATTCAGGAACTCCACACCCAGGAGTTCGATCTTCCCCAGGTTCTCCTGAGGCATCTGGGTGTCGTGCAGGAGCCGGTCGCCCTCGGTGATCCTCCTGGCCTCGCGTTCCGCATCTTCCAGATAGCTCTGGATGAGCTTGTCCGTGTCTCCCAGACTGGACTGCTTGCCGTTCTCCAGCAGCAGCAGCCGATCGCAGACCGCCGTCAGGTCTCCGAAGCTGTGGGACGCCAGGATGATCGACTTGCCCATCTGCAGGAGCTCTCGAATCCGGCGAAGGGATCGGCGCTGGAACAGCTCGTCCCCCACGAGGAGAACCTCGTCGATGAGCATCAGGTCGAATGGGACGTGGACAGCGAGGCTGAAACCGAGCCTCATGGTCATCCCCGTGGAGTAGGTCCGGACCGGGTCGTGCATGGCCTCGCCCAGGCCGGCGAAATCCAATATCTGAAACTTCAGCTCCTCGAAGTGATCCGGTGCCAGACCCAGGAGCATGGCGGCGTGGTTCAGGTTCTCGTGACCCGTCAGGTCCGGATTCAGACCCGACCCCAGGTCCAGCAGAGTCGACACCCGGCCCGTCACCTTGCAGGTCCCCGACGAGGGCTCGCTGCTCCCGGCCACGAGCCGCAGCAAGGTGGACTTGCCCGAGCCGTTGGAACCTAGCAGTCCGATTGCCTCGCCGGGCATGAGGTCGAAGCTCACCCCTTCCAGGGCCGTGTGCTCCCGATGACAGGGCTTTCCCGTGAAGAGCTCTTTCAGCCGCGCTCTGGGGGACTCGTAGAACCGGTAGACCTTCTTCAGGTCCCGGGCAGAAACCACCGGCACAGGGGTCTCGGCAGCAGTGTCAGAGGAGGTCGACAAAGTCCCGGCGAGTCTCCTGGAAGATGAAGGCTCCCAGGGCGTAACTGAGTGTGCAGAAGACCACGGAATAGAGCAGCAGGAAGGGAGAGGGATCGGGGCCGGTCAGCAGGGACCATCGAAACAGCTCCAGCAGCCCCGTCAGGGGGTTGGCCAGCTGCAGCCACTTGAGCCAGTCCGGCAAGACATCGATGGGATAGGCGATGGGGGAGGCGAAGAACCAGAGCGTCTGAAGAGTGGCGAGGGCGTGGGAGACGTCCCGGCCGAAGAGGTTGAGCGCGCTGGATGCCAGTGCCAGTCCCTGGACCAGCAGGAGCAACAGCAGCACTGCCGGCAGGAGGGATGGCAGGCGCCACCACTCGATCCCCCTGAAGCCGATAATCAGCAGCAGGAAGAGGACCGCCATGACCACCATGTCCGTCATGGCGTTGAGGACGCAGGTCGTGGGGATCAGCGACGGAGGCAGAACGAACCGCTTGACCGTGGCTCCGTGGGCCAGGAGACTGACAGGAGCCGTGGAAAGGCTCTGGGCCAGGGGCAGCCAGACCAGCATGCCGGAGCAGACGAAGAAGCCGAATCCGCCGACTCCTTCCGGGATACCGGCTACCCGGGTCCTGATCAGGGCTGAGAAGACGAGAGTGTAAATGGCGATCAGGGAAAGGGGGCCGATGAAGGCCCAGACAATACCGGCCGCCGTGGTGGCGTACCGGGATTGAAACTCCGTGTGCCAGAGGCTCCGGAGAGTCCCCCGCCGGGTCACGATCTCGACGAAGATGCTGCGGCTGGCGGCCCACACACGTCGAATCAGCTGGCTTTGGACTCTCTTCTCCTTCGTACTCGAAGCCGGCTCTCGGGCCTCGATCTGGCCTGTCGCACCTTGCGGACGGGCCCGTCTCGCACCATGTTATGGTACGCCACCGGAACGGGAACGCAAGGGCCGATCTCGCCCACCCGTCGCCCGGGGCCTCCCTGTCACAACTCATGCTGACCCGCGAAGAGAACGTCGAGCTCCACATCCGTGAAATGGATGAAGGAGCCGTCCGGCTCGAATCGGCCCCTCTGTCCCTGCAGGTCGAGCCGACGAGCATCTGCAATCTCCACTGCACGATCTGCGGACGCGAGGCCTGGGATTCCACCAAGAACCCCCCTGGCGAGATGCCTCCCTGGGTCATCGACGCCGTGACGCCCATTCTGCCCTCCGTCTCGGAACTCCTGGTCGGCGGATACGCCGAGGCCACCTTGTCGAAGACCATGTGGCCGCTGTTGAAGGCCGCCCTTGACGCGGGCTGCCCCTCCCGCCTCATCTCCAACGGCACTCGCCTCGACCAGGCCATGTGTGAACGGCTGCTGAGAACGGGCCTCAAGTTCCTGGTCATCTCCGCCGACGGGGCCACGGAAACGACGATGCGGAAGATCCGTGGCGTCGGCCTCGAGGAGACCCTGGCCGGGTTCACCGAGATCCACCGGGCCGCCGACCGGCTGAACATGCCCCCGCCAATCTGCAACCTCAGCTTCGTCGCCACCCGATCCAACGTTCACGAGCTTCCCGCCCTGATCGACTTGGCCGCTGACAGAGGCGTCAGCGAGATCTTTGTAGGTCACTTCAAGATTTACCGGGAAGAGCTGCATGACGAGTCCCTGTTCCACGACGTGGATCTGGGCAAGCGCCACTTCGATGCCGCCCGGAAACGGGCCGAGTCCCGGGGAGTCGTCCTGAAGCTTCCCAGGTTCGATCGCCGCAACTCCGACTGTCTCATGCCCTTCCAGATGCTGTTCGTAAAGTGGAACGGCAAGGTGCTGGCCTGCTGCAGCGCGGTCTTCGAGAACGATCACTACAGCCTCGCCGCCGGTGACCTGTCGAAGGAGAGCATCATGGACATCTGGAACAACACGGTGATGCTCAACTATCGACGGGCCGTCAGGGAGGGGGGTGAGCTGCCGAAGATGTGCCGCAACTGCGCGTTCCGCCACGACACCCTGGAAGCTCACACCCGGCTGCTTTGAGCGCCTCGGCGCCCGGCCAGAAGCTGTTCATCATCGGCCTCGACGGAGGCACCCTGTCGCTCATCGAACCCTGGGCCGCGGCCGGCAAGCTGCCCAACCTGGCCAAAATGATGGAGGAGGGAGTGACGGGGGAGCTGGAGTCGACTATCCATCCCCTGACGCCTCAGGCCTGGGCTTCCTTCCTGAGCGGGATGAATCCGGGCAAGCACGGCATCTACGACTTCGGCGAACGGGTGGAGGGCAGCTACGAGATCACCCTGGCCACGAGCCTCTCCCGCCACGGGGCCGCTCTCTGGGATCACATGGAGTCCGCAGGCAAGACCTGCGGCATCTTCAACGTACCCCTCACCTACCCTCCTTCCCGGGTTCCGGGCTTCATGGTGTCGGGAATGCACACTTCGGACTCCAGCAAGGCCTTCCAGCCCCCGTCGCTCCACGCCGACGTAAAGCGCCGGTTCCCGGAGTACCGCATCGACGTCATGTCCTACTGGTACGACTCCTACGACCCCTTCCTGGTGGACCTGCACGAGATGCACCGGCAGCGGGAAGCCCTGGTCCTGGACCTCTACCAGTCCCACAAGCCGGACCTGATGGTGGCCGTGTTCATCAGCACCGACCGAGTCTGTCACGCCCTCTGGGGACAGTCGGCGCTCCCCGGAATGGAAGGGTCCCGGTCGGGATGGAAGTACGCCCACGATCTGGAGAACATCTACCGGGCCGTGGACGCCTCCATCGGCAAGATCCTCGACGCCGCCGGCGACTCTCCCGTCATCGTCATGTCGGATCACGGATTCGGCACCCTGGAGAAGGACGTCTATCTGAATCGCTTCCTCCAGGAGGCCGGGTTGCTGACCTTTCACAAGCATCGCAGTCTTTGGGACCGCATTCGCGGCCGCTCCCCCAGAGACCTGACGCCGGAGGAGCGCTCCTTCCAGACCGTCGACTGGTCCCGGACCCGGGCTTATTCTCACGGTCTCTTCGGCAACGTCTACCTCAACCTGCAGGGACGAGAGCCGGAGGGCATCGTCCAGCCCGGCGCCGAGGAGCAGAGAGTCCGGCAGAAAGTGATCGACGGCCTCCACCAGCTTCGGGACCCCGACGACGGACTGCCCATCGTCGACCGGGTCTATCGCAAGGAGGAGATCTACTGGGGGCAGTGCCTCCGGAAGGCACCGGACCTGCTCGTCCGCATGCGGGATTACGCTTACATGACCCGGGGAGCCGCCGAGTTCAGCTGGACGGACTCCATCGTCAGCCCTCCCCTGATCAACCACTCCGGAAACCATCGATTGCAGGGAATCTTCATCGCCCGCGGCGCGCCGTTCATGGCGGGAAAGCGCATCGAGGGAGCCCACATCATGGACGTGGCCCCCACGGCGCTCCATCTGATGGGCATGGGAATACCGGAGGCCATGGACGGCAAGGTACTCGATACTTCACTCGACCCGGCCTACCTGGCCCAGTTCCCGGTCCAGGTCGTACCTGAAGACCCCGCCTCGTCTCGAGCCCGCCCGGCCTCAGAAGTCACGGCCTCGGAGATGAAGGAGCTAAAGGAGAATCTCCGAGGACTGGGTTACTTCAAGTAGGAGACTCGGGAGACGCGCAGGAGCGAAGCGACGGTGTCACGGCCATCCAGCGAACCTCCAGCTCCCTGTCGGTGTACCCGCACTTTCACTCGCTGATCACCGACGGGGTCTTCGTGGAGAATGGGCAAGGCGAAGTCGTCTTTCACGAGCTACCTGCCCCGACCGAGGAGGAAGTCGCAGCGGTCGCCTCGGAGACTTGTCGTCGCAGCCTCGGCATCCTCAGGAAGCGTGGGCTCTGGCAAGATGATATGGAGTGCGTGGAAGACCATTCCGAAGCTGCGGACTCCGCACTTGCTGCGCTGTACCAGGCGAGCGTTCGAGGCATGATTTCCCTGGGGCCAAGACGGGGACAGCGGGTAGTCAGGTTCTTCGGTGCGGCAGCCACGAGCAACGTCAAGACTGAACGGTCTGCCTATGGCTTCGACCTGTATGCGCGGCAGGCTGCGGCTGGAGGCGACCGTGTCGGGTTGGAGAGGCTCGCTCGCTACATTCTGCGTCCTCCGCTGGCCCAGACCCGGCTCGAGCGAGGCCCGCGGGGAACGGTCGTTCTGCACATGAAACGGGCTTGGCGGGACGGAACCACCGAGGTAGCATTCGAGCCCGCAGACTTCATGGCCAAGCTGGCCGCACTCGTCCCGCGCCCCCGGCAGAACACGCTGCGCTTTCACGGGATCTACGCCCCCAACGCCCGGTTGCGCGGCCAGGTTGTTCGCTCCCCCGAAAAGGCGGGGCGCACCCCCTGCTCTTGTGGCCCCCAGGTCCCAAACCCGGAGACGAGCAGGCTCTGCTGGGCGGAACTGATGGCTCGGGTGTTCTCGGAAAACGTCTTGCAGTGCACTCGCTGTGGCTCCTCCAACGTTCGCCGGATCGCGTGGATCACCACGCCCGACGCAATTGCCAGCATCCTCGACTGCCTCGAACTCTCCAGAGACGGGCCCGCTCCGCATCCTTCCCGCCCGGCCGAGGAACTCTTCGGAACGTCCTGTGCAGCCTGAAGACCGCACGGGGTGCTTCCCTGTCCGGGAAGCCAACTCCACATCCCGAAAACCGTTCACGGCCGCACCGACGCTCCAGGATGTCTCCCCGAACGGGCGGCTTCACAGCCCAACGCCATCCAGCCGAGCCCCCGGCCTGGCCCCTCCTGAGCGATCTCCCAGTTTGAACTTCCAATTCTCCCCGCTCGCAGGCACGGGAGCGGGCCGCGGGACTGTCCTCCTCCGATGGAACCCCGTCGCTACGGGCGACCCGGGCCAGTTCTCGCGCCTCCTGGCCCCAGTCCCAGATCTCCTCCGCCTCGCCGACCATGCAGATACCGGCCTCCCAGACCGTTCCAGCCGACAGATCCAGCAGATCGACCTGATGGCTTGCCCGGAGGATCGCCGCCGGCCCCTCCGAGGTGCCTCCTCGGTAGGAAACAGTGGCCTCCCAGGGTACGGGGAGGAGGATCAGGGAAGAGTCCTCGGGAGTGAAGGACAGGCCGAAGATGGTGGAGTCGCCGGGAGGGGGGTGAGGCATGGGGATGGGGGTCGGGGTGCTGGTCTCCGGTCTCTGGGCTCGGGGTTTTGGGGGTTGGGGGTTGGGGATGGAGGGGGCCTTGGGATGGGTTGAGAGGGGTGCATGTCCCGTAGGGGGTCCCCTGGCCTATTCCGGATCCGTTCGTCCCGAGCTTGTCGAGGGGCCCACAGGCGCTTGCTTCGGCGTTTTGGCCTTGGCCAGTTCGCGCAGCTTTTCCCAATCCTCGGCTATCA
>JAJFLN010000490.1 GCA_021772705.1 Candidatus Cloacimonadota bacterium
GGGACCCGGGGCCTTTCCGGGATCCGTTCGCCCCACTCTGGATGCCCGCACCCATTGTGGGGCGAACGGAGGAGGGGACCCCCTACGGGACATGCACCCAGGTTGCGGGGCCTCAGTAACGTGTACGACGAAACGGCAGCCAGTTGAGATGTAGTGATTTCCACCGGGGGATGTTTACCGGGTGAGAACATGAAGACAAATGGCCAGTCTGGCGGGAAGGGGCTGCGCTGCTGGTTGTCGCACGTCTGGTGGATGGCAGAGGGATTGCGTAGGATGACAAGTTGTCATATACTCATTGTATCTACGGAGGTCACCCATGAAAACCACGGTTCAGAAGTGGGGAAACAGTTTGGCGGTGAGGATTCCCAAGTCCTTGGCGGAGGACTCTCAACTCGAGAAGGGCGCTGTGGTCGACATGTCGCTGCAGGAAGGGCGTGTCGTCCTTACTCCGGTGCGATCGGGGCGTGTATTGCTGGATGAGCTGTTGCGCGGTGTTACCACGGATAACATGCATGGCGAGTTCGCGTGGGGTAAGCCGAAGGGGCGTGAGGCTTGGTAAGTCGAAAGCGACGAGCGCCAAGACGAGGAGAGTTGGTGTACGTTGACTTCGATCCGCAGGCGGGACATGAACAGGCTGGTAGAAGACCGGCGCTTATAGTGTCTGCAAGCGCATACAATGAGAAAGTTGGTCTCGCGTTAGTGTGTCCTGTGACGAAGCAAGCAAAGGGGTACCCATTTGAGGTTCCGCTGCCGGCAACAGGACGGATCACGGGGGTCGTGTTGTCCGATCAGGTAAAGTCAATTGATTGGGAAGCTCGTTCAATTGATGTGGTGGAGATGGCGCCTCCCGAGGTGGTAGCAAGGGTACTGGGGATGATCGCCGCCTTGCTGGAACTCGGGACGTAGCGGCGGGGGGACAGAGCATCCTAGGCAGCAGTCGCCCCGGTAGCTTTGTAGTGATGTCAGAGAGGTGCCCCGGGGGCGGGGTGGATGACTCGACGCGGTGGAAGTGTGTGGCGGAGAATCCGCACCACTACGAGACTTTCGCGTTCCCGAGATAACACCAAGTACCTGCCGAGTTTGCGCGCGCAGGTCGAGTCGCGGTTCTCCGGTGGTTCTCACGATGCGAAAGTCCGGTGGGAGGCACCGATCGTGATTCCGCACAGGGACATCGTTCCCGAGAGGATCGGATTCACGGCCGATCTGACCGGCAGCTATCTTTTCCGCCTGACCGCGACGGACCGGAGGGGGCTGCCCGGCTCCGCCCGTCGAGGCAGTCCAGGGTTACCTCTTGATGAACCGGCGGCCACCGGCAGTGACCGAGTTGAACGGTCGGCTGACTTGATGGAAATCTGACGATCACAGAAACAGCAAGATCGCGGCGGCCAAGGCCAGCCCGAGCAGGATGGCGACGATCCAGGAAAGCCCCAACCGGCCACCGCCGTCTCGTGACGGTACCAGGACGGCCACGGATCGTCTCAGGGCCGATCGGGCACCGGCCCAGGGTCCGGACCTGGCCGCCCCGGCACCCGGTACGGCCTGCAGCAGTTCCCTGGAGAAGTCCGTTGCATCCACCGGGCGGCGTCCCGGATCAGTCGAGGTAGCTCGATCCACCAGCAGCATCAAGGGGTCCCTGGCGCTCTCCTCGGAGTCGGCCACGCCAGGAGGCAAGAGCTTGCCGTGAAGCAGCAGGCTCAGAAGCCGGCCTCCTGCGTAGACATCGGAGGCGGGAGTCGGTTCCCGGCCATCGTGCTGTTCCGGGGATTGCCAGATGCTGATCCGGGCCGTGGAGTCCCCCGGGGGAGGCTGAAGCAGACCAGCCTGTCTCAAGGGCTGGACTCCGATGCCCTGAACCCGAACCCGGCCCAGCTTCCCCTTCATCACGCAGTGCAATGCCAGTTCGCCGTGAACCAGCCCTCGGGAGTGAAGGGCTTCGAGGCCCCGGTTCACGGCCAGGACGGTTCGCACGGCCCGTTCCGGGCTCAGGCCACCCTTGGCCGTGGGAGGATCGAGGGCGGCGAATCCCTCGGGATGGTCATAGACAAGAAACGGCTGCCCACCGGAGACAATCAGATCCCGGATTCGTCCCAGGTTGGGATGGTCGATTCCCACGTAGGGACCAAGGACCTTCAGGGCCTCCTCCTCCCCGGCAAGCAGGGGAGGTAGGGGTTTGAGCAGGACCCGGTGACCCGAGGGGTCCATGGCTTCGTGATACTCGGCTCCGGAAGCGATGCGCCCTCCGCCCGTCACCTCGTAGCGGCCGCCAATGGCCCCGGGAGCCAGCGATCTCATCGCCGCGCTGGGAGTGAAGGCGCCTCTCCGACCGTCGATTCGCGCCCCTTGCTTGACCCGGCCCAGGTCCTCGAGCATGGACGTTGCATCGGAATACCGCCGCTCCCGGCGCCACTCCACGCCGTTGAGCAGGAAGTTCGAAAGCCCTTCATTGATCGCGGCATTGACGGCGCCGGGTGATTCCGGAGACGGGACCTGGCCGCCCTCGTCGAGGATCATGTCCAAGAGGGTCTCCTCCCGATAGGGGAGCTTGCCCGTGGCCGCCTGATACATCACCGTTCCGGCCTGAAAGAGATCGCTCAATTCGTCGAAGTGTCCGTCCTTCAAGGTCTCGGGAGGTATGTAGCGAGGCGTTCCCAGGATCCTCCCGGTCCTGGTGAGGGACGAGCCCCTCTCGGGCTTGACGAGCCCGAAGTCCATCAGGACCAGCCGGCCGTCGCGATCGAACATGACGTTCCCCGGCGTCAGGTCCCGATGGAACAGCCCCCGTCCATGCAAGTACCGAAGAGCCTCGAGCAAGTCCTCACAGAGGGGAATCAGATCTCCCGGTGAAAGCGGCCCCGTCTCGATCCGCGACAGCAGCGTCCCGCCCGGCAGCAGAGGCATCACGTAGTAGAGGCGGCCATCCTCCTCGCCGAAGTCGCTCACCCTGACGATGTGAGGATGATCGAGGGTGGCCAGGGTGAAGGTCTCGCGGATGAACCGCTGCCGGGCGGTTTCCTGCAAGGACACGAAGTCCTGGAGTACCTTCACGGCGACTTCTTCGTCCAGCCCGCTTCGCATCCCCCGAAAGACGGTGGCCATTCCGCCCTCGCCGATCTGTGAAATCAGCCGATAGTGGCCCAGGACGGGCAACAGCTCATCTGAGACCATGGTCGGGACAGTATCAGAGGCAGACTGGCCTGTCTCCTGTCACGGACCCTGGGCTGAGAAGACTCACCAGCCTCGCCAGCGATGGTGGGAACGACGGCTCCGATGATGCGGCCGGTGGCGGCGTCCCTCGTCTCTGACGACGACCCGCTCCACCACGACAACCGGCTGGGGAGGAGCCACATAACGGGCATAGGGATCGGGCTGGGCATCGAACACCTCCGGCGAATTGTAGGCATTGACCTCCTCTCCTCGAGGAAGGGCGAGCAGCTGGGCGAAGGTGATCTCTTTGGCATTGGCGTACCCGAAGTAGGCCTTCAGGACATCGGGGCTAGCCACGCGGTGACGGATGCCGAATCGATCGACGAAGTAGATATGGGGAGAGTCATGAAGTCTCACCAGTGAGGTAGAGTCAGCCGCCTGAAGGTCCGCGCCGCCGGGCATGGCCATGGGCAGCATCAGCAGGCAGAGACCGGCAAGCAAGGCAGAGACCGTGGACAGAAGGCCCTGCGGCAAGGCGAAGCGACCGCCGGAAATGGAGATTCCTCGGGTCCCGGCGCCGTTCTGAAGTTGCTCGATGCTCATGGGTTTCCTCTC
>JAJFLN010000050.1 GCA_021772705.1 Candidatus Cloacimonadota bacterium
GGATGAATGGAGCGGGCGGCCATATCGTCTGAGCCTGTCGAAGCATGTCCTGAGCTACGCCGAAGGGGATGAATGGAGCGGGCGGCCATATCGTCTGAGCTTGTCGAAGCATGTCCTGAGCAACGCCGAAGGGGGCGAACGGTGTGTACGAGCCTCCGTCAGACGGACCGCTAAAACCCGTTGAACACGGCCTTGGTGGCGCCGCGCTGGGTCCAGCTTCTCAGCTCCACCATCTGGGGGATGAGGGGCGGCGGGTGCATGGCCAGAGTCCGGTCGTAGATCCGCCGCCGAAGGGTCGGCCAGTAGTTGCCCGTCTTCAGTGACGGGGGATGGTTCTTCGTCTGGGCCAGCCGAATCTCGCTGCCGACGAACCGCTGAATCAGAGGGGTCGTGATGTTCGAGACCGATCCGTTGCGGCCCGACGGCCCGGACTCCCACTCCTCCAGAGCCTGCATCGTGGAGAGGAAGTGGACTCGCTGGTTGCCGTCGCTCTTGGTGTCCCGGCCGTTGCCCAGGTCATCGAAGCGGCGGCTCATCTTCCTCGGATCGTCGGAGGTGGTGTCGGCGTCATTTCGGGCCGCGCTGATGAACAGCATGGAGTACATGCTCATCTGAGGCATGTACAGTTCGTCAGCCAGAAAGGGCCACCGGACTCCGTCCACAACATCCTCGTCCCGGGTCCCCTCCAGGTCGGAGAACTTGCCGTGGGGCTGCCTCGGCAGCTGGAGGTTCGCCGCCCTCTCGTCGTAGACGAGCTCGTAGAGGCGGGCTGCGGCAGAGAAGGCTCCCAGGACCGGTGGCTCGATGTCCGCTCCAGGGTGGTTGGGCCAGTGCTTCTCGAACTCAGGCTCATCGACCTCGAGGCCGTCGGTGATCACCTGCAGCAATCCCAGTGATGCCGGCGAACCATCGAGCTCGGCCCGGGTCAGGTCGCCGTTCTGGACAGCCTGCAGAAAGGCGGCCTTGATGACGTCATAGGTCGGGGTCGTGACAAACAGGTTCGACGCCGAGGCACCGTTGCGCCCGAAGTAATCCTGAAGGGAGTAGCTCAGGTCCGCCGAACCATCGGACCCGAGACCGGAGACGCGAGACGCCGGGATCGGCTCCGGGTTGGGCGTGGAACCCACGTCGGAGTAGCGCATGTACTCCAGGACCTTGGCCAGATCGCCTCCGAGGAGAATCGAGGCGAGCTCGAACTTGATCAGACCCCGGAACTCGTTGGCCAGGAACCGGGCCGGATGACGATAGTCGAACCAGATCCGCCCCAACGAGATAAGGGCCACAGCCACTCGGTCCCGCTTCTTCGGGTCCTCCAGCTCTCCCGTCACGGAGTCCAGCCAAACCTCCTCGCTGTCGGAACGGTACTGATAGTAGGGCGTCCCGTCGACGGGAGTTCCGTCGGGCATTCGGTACTTGTCCTGATAGTTCTGCCGATGCTCCCCACGGATGTTAAAGTCACCGCTGATAAAGATGTCCTTCTCGCAGAAGAGGGTCACGTCCCGGTCCGGGTTGCCCCAGACGCTCAGAGGCTCGGAGGAGTAGATCAGGCCATTGAAGTCGGCAGGATAGGGTTTCTGCAGGGTTTTCTCATCGTCGGCGGCCACATCGCTTCCGTCGTAGCCGGCCCGGCCAAAGTCGAGTTCGATGACCTGATCCGGAAGCTCGCCGCCGTAGAGGGGGATGTACTCCTTCTTCTTCGGCAGCCCGCTGATGTCGACGCCTCCCTGATCGGCCATCCGGCGGTAGAACTCGGCGTTCAGTCGAGGCAGAGTCAGCTCCCCTCCATGTTTGCCGTCGAGAATCCGACCGCCGGCGGTCTCCAGCGGCGAGGGGCCGGAGGAGTCGTTGGATGAATCGACATCGACGGCCAGAGCATCGGCTCCTCCGGGTTGTTGAAAGGTGACCTTGTATGGGTCGGTGTACTCGATGTCGCTCTTGGATCGAATCGCGTCGAGGTTGACGAACTTCTGCCGGGTGCCGCTACGTTCGATGTTTCCGAGCTTGACCCCTTGATGGCCGTAGATCCTGCCATCGGCGAAGACATTGGAGTGGTTGGAGTCGTTGTGTGACCCCATTCCAAGGATCACCTTCTCGGCGTCGTAGATGACGTACTCCGTGAAGTTCGATACCTCCGCGATAGCCACGATCCGGGTGAACCGATCCTGACGCTTCGTCGGGTCCCGCTTCTTCCCGAGAGCTTCGATGTGAACGAACCGTCGAGACTCGTCGATGGCCGGAGTATCCAGGTCGTCGTCCAGGGGGACCCGGCCGGCCCGGACCCGGAACTCGGCGGCGAACACGCCCTTGCCAATCTTGCCCTTGTAGGTACCCTTCCGGCTGTCCTCCACCACCAGGTCCGGGTCGCCCGTGAGCCGGACGGGACGGGGGATCTCAGCCTTCCACTCCAGCTCGCCATCAGCCCCGATTTCGAGTTCGTGGGTCTCCCAGCCCTGGCTGTTCCTCATCTCCAGCAAGACGGCGTTGAGGCCGGCCTCCGCGGCAGCGAGAGCCGAGAGGTCGTTCAGCAGAGCGCCGGTGGCCCGGATTCTGGCCGCGCTGTACTGGCTGAAGGCGAGAATCAAGGTGGCCAGCAGAAAGATGATGGCCACAATGATCGGCAGGGCCATCCCTCTCTCCCGGTTGACTGGCGGTCCAGGTCTCACAGACTTCCTCGGAGCTTGATCATCGTTTCCAGCTTGGCGCCGTAACCCTTGATGAGCTTCTTCCCCGCACCCTGCCGGAGGGTATGGATCTTCATGTTGACGTGCAGCACATAGAACCCCGTACCTGCCGGGCCGCCTCCGGGACCGGCCTTCTGCTCTGTACGATAGAAGACCAGCTCCTGCACTCCGTCCAGCAGGGGCAGGTTGGCCGGGGTCTCGGGCTTGCCGTTCACATACTTGTACAGAGAATAGACCATGGCGTCTTCCCCTGATTCGAGGTTGCCCACCTTGACCGGATCAGCCAGGAAGAACGTCACCAGGCTGGTCACTTTGGTAATGGGTGTGGAGGAGTAATCCAGGAAAGAGACCCGGAGTTCACAGGAGCTGTTCTTCTCGAACTCGAAGTCCGGGGGGGCATCGGCAGGGTCCATCAACGGCGGGCTGACCACCTCCGAGGCGGATCGGACATCGCCGGCCACCTTTCGGAAAGCGGTCTCCACCTTGGCGTTGATGTCCATTCCCCGGGTGAGAGCTCGAAGATGGCGCTTCTCGCCCGAGAAGAAGGTGAATCCCATGAGGAAGATGAGGACGAGGATGAAGCCGGCGACGGCGATCTCGATGACCGTGAAGCCGCACCTGCCACGGGTCTGGCGGGTCAAGAGAGCGATGAATGGACTCTGGGGCTTCATTTGATCCGAGAGAGAACGGTCCAGGTTTGGTATTCTAGGGGCTTGTCATCCGGTCCAGCAGTCCAGGAGACCGTCAGATGCAGCAACCGGCCATCAAAGCCAGCGCCGGCAGCCAGAGGCCGGATCTCCACCTTGCGGGTGTACTTCACCCGGCTCGATTCGTACACGTTGTCCCGGTTCAGCACTTCCTCCGCGGTCTCGGCTCCGGCAGGCGTCTCGGCATCCCGGCGGAGGAGTTCGAAGGGAAAGCTCCTGCTGGCCTCCAGCGTCTTGCTGGCGAAGAAGACCGCCGCGGCGATGTCCCTTGTGCCCTCCACGGATCGGGTCCCGCTCCGGACGAACATGGACAGGGGAATGATGGCAAAGGACAGGATTGTCAGAGCCATCATGATCTCCAGCAGGGTGAACCCCGCACGAGATCGACGAGTTAGTTTCCGTCCGGAAACTCCCAATCCGTTCGGCCCGAGCCTGTCGAGGGCGAGTGTTGGAGCGGCAGACGCCCCTCTTCTGAGCTTGCCGAAGGGTCGTGGCGAACGGGTTTCCGGACGGAAACGAGTTATGGAGAGCCGAGTGACCATCCAGCCTCCAGTCTACCCGCAATTTCGTCAGGTTATCACTGGAAAGTCGGCATGCCAGACGGGACCCGTCGAAACAGCATCAACTGAACTCCACTCCCCCACCTGACTCCGAGGGCGTTCCGGGCACCAGGTGAACAGGCTTTACCGGTGCCCTGAGAGCCTCGTTATCGGCTCTTGCCGAGGTCGGCGAGCTGAATCTCGATATCCAGATCCAGATTGACCTTCACCGTCGACTTGATGACCCCGGGAATGTTGACCGGCAGGTCGAAACGGAAGCTCGAAAGGGCCTTGCTCCTGACGATGCAGCCCCTGCGCCGGTCGAACCAGAGGTTTCCCTTGGTGGTGGAGTTGACCTGCTCCCCCGTGGGTGTCCGCTCGTTCTGGATTCCCATGGTGGACCGGATCAATACGGTCTCGCCGTATCCCGGGTAGGAGGTCTGAATCTTCTCCAGGGTGTACCGGGTCGAGGTCTCGAGAGGGATCGGCTCGGAGATGTTACTCGTCTGCTCCCACGATTCGCCCTCCGAAAGGGGTCGATCGGGGAAGACCATCTGCAGCTGAGAGCTTGCAGAGGGCTGCTGAGCCGGATCACCCACCACTTCACCGTTGGGCTTCATGGTGATCACCTGAGTATGTCCCTCGGAGATCGGGATCTGCCGGGCCTGACCGTTGACGGTCTGCTTGGCATTGAGAACCGTGACGGTGACCTTGTGGTTGCCATCATCGAGCTTCTCGAGGAGGTCCTGCTCCATTTCCATAGTGCTGGTCATGTCCTGATTCTCGACGGCTCCATCAGGCATGGCAAAGCTGGCCCGGCTCTTCATGATCAGCCGGTAGGTCAGGGGCTTGCCCTTCTCGAACTTGTAGCGAAGCTGGACCGTTTCGCCGGCCAGAGCGGATCCGCAGAACGCCGCCAGTGTGGCGACGGCGACGAGGGTTGAGATCGAACTGCTGACGGGTCGCATGGTGAACACGAGCGCTCCTCGGGGTCAGAAGTGCGCGACCGGCGGAAGACCGGTCGCGCACGACATCACTCAGATTACTTGGTGCCTGTGAGCTTGATATCGAGATCGAGCTCCAGATCTACCCGGACGTTCTGTGCCTTCGGCATTCCGGGAACCTGAATCGGCAAATTGAACTTGAATGTCGAGCTTGCCTTGCTGCGAAGCATCCGGCCGTTCTTGACATCGAACCAGAGGTTACCCCGGGTGCTGGAGGAGACCTGCTCTCCTCCCTCGCCCTTGGGCGAGTCGATGGACATGGCGCTCTTGATGAGGGCCGCATCTCCGTGGCCCGGGAACGCCGTGGCGCTCTTGAGCAAGGTGTACTTGGTCAGGGTCTCCAGGGGCAGGGGCTGGGCGATCCGTCCCGACTGCTCCCAGGTCTCCCCTTCCTTGATGGCCTCCACAGGGAAGATCATCTGCATCTGGCCCGCGGCGCCGGGATTGGGGCCCACGCCGCCGGCGATCTGGCCGTTGGGCAGCATGTTGATGATCTGGGGGCCGGGCTGGGGCGGCACGGGACGGACCTGGCCATCCACTGTCTGAGTGGCCTTGTCAATCGTCACGGCTACCTGATAGCTGCCGTCCTTCTTCTTCTCGATGAGCTCCTGACTGAGATCCATCGAGTAAGTCATGGCCTGCTGCTCCTTGGTACCGTCCGGCAAGGCGTAGCTGGTCTTGTTCCGCATCTCCAGGGTGTACCGGAGACGCTCTCCTTCGTTGAACTTGTACTGTAGAAGCACAGGCTCAGCGGCCGAGCTCATTCCTACCGCCACGAATGCTATGAGCAACGTAGCCAGGGTTATCGCTGCCGAGGACTTCGACATTGTTGCACCCACTCCTTTCTGTGCGCAACCGGACCCGGTTCGGGCCGGGCCGATTATACGTGGTCGAATTTCACCGAACAAGGGAAAATGCCGGTAGATGGGCTATACACCGGAAGGCAGCGGTTGCCAACCGAATCCCCGGGAAAACCCGGGTCAGAACTGGTGCCCGATGCCGAAATGGAACTGGCCTTCCCTGCTGTCAAACGGCTTTCCGTAGTCAAGGCGGAACGGACCCAGCGGTGTATTCAGGCGCAGCCCGAGGCCGTAGGCCGAGTTCAAGTCGAGCCCCGAATTGTCGGAGTTGAATGCGTCTCCAGCATCGATGAAGGCAGCGATACCCACCATCTTGGTGAACTGCTTTCGAAGCTCGATATTCCCCACGACGAAGTCCTTGCCCGTGAATTCTCGATCGTCGAAGCCACGCACCGTGTCGGCGCCGCCGATGGCAAACCGATCGATGAATCGAAGCTCTCCATCAGCGACGGAGGTGTGACCCGCTCGCATCCGGCCGGCCAAGGTGACCCCGTCCCAGAACTCGGGCATGGTGTGGTACGCACGGTAATCTCCCGTGTACTGGTAGAAACCGTTGGGTCCTTCGAGGATCACGCCGGTCACGCCAGCCGTGAGGCTCAGGCGGCTTCCGGATTTCGGATTCAGGGGGTTGTCCCGGCCGTCGTGGGTCCAGGTCAACCGGAGTGACTGTTCGGGGAACTTCACGACCCCGTCAGCGTCCGTGTCGAGCCGGGTCAGGTCAGGGGGCAGCCCGGTGAATCCCAGGTTGCTCACCTTGATGTCCTCGTCAGTGAAGGTGGCCGACAATCTCTTGTCTCGACCGACGCGCCAGCCACCGGTGACGGAGAAACCGCTCCGCTTCTCACGGAACTGGGACACGATCAATCGGTTCTGGATCTGCTGCCTGTCGACAGCGGTCTTGAACAGGTTGAAACCGACGCTGACAGGCCTATCCCGGAAGTAGGGCTCGACGAAGCTGAGGACATAGCTCTCCTCGCCGCCGAACTGAAGCTTGGCCCGGATGGTCTGACCCTTGCCCCGGAAGTTCTTCTCACTCAGGTCCAGGAACCCGATGATGCCGTTGATGGAGCTGAAACCGCCGCCGAAGCTGGCGCTTCCGGTCTTCTGCTCCTTCACTTCCATGTCCAGGGTCATGTATTGCTTGTCCAGTGAGAGCTTGGGCATGGGAGGCTTCACATCTTCGAAGTATCCCAGGTTGTAGACGTTTCGCATGCTTCGCTTGAGGCTCTCGGTCTTCACCAACTCACCGACATCGATCTCCATTTCACGAGTGATGACATGCTTCCTGGTCTTCTTGTTCCCGGCGACGTTGATTTCCTTCAACTTCGGCTCGGCTATCCGGATAGCCAGCACCTGACTCGTCGAATCGATGGCGAACTGGTCCTGGCCAAGGATGCCGCAGTAGGCGTACCCCTTGTCGGTGTACAGCTTGTTGACCCGCTTGATGGCCTCCTGCAGCTGCCCCACATTGAGGATGGCGTTGGTCTTGATGTCCAGGGCCTTCTCGATATCCTCCGTGGGAACTATCTCGTTGCCCATGATCTCGACTCGCTCGATGTAGGGGTTCTCCACGACCCGGAAGACGATCTTCACTCCCTTCTGGTAGGGCGTGATCTGAGGGACGATGGTGGAGAAGTAACCCAGCTTGCGCAGGGCCTTCACGTCGGCGTCCACCATCTCCTGGGAGAAGGGACGGCCCACGTTGGACTCCAGACTCAAGAGGATGACCTGCTCGCTCACGTTCCGGTTGCCGACGATCTCGTAACCGGTGATCGGGAGCTGCTTCTCTTCCTTCTTCTGCTTCACCGCCGGATTCTCGCCGAGTATCCGTGCCAGCCCGGCCGGCTGATCGCCTTCAGGCTGAGCCGGCTCTTCGGCCAGGAGGGTAGTAGGCGCCAGGGTCATCGCCAGGGCCGCCATGGAAACAAGGATCAGGTTTCTTGTAGGTAGTTCGGTGGTTATCAGCATGAGTTTCTCGCTCTGTCGGGGCACCCGTGACTCCTGTCGGAGAGCCCTCTGCCGCCTACCGAACAGAGCCCAATGTTTTAGCACCTAATCACCTCAATTTGCAAGTCTTCATCGGGACTTTCGACATGTCAGTCCTCTCCGGATCCGCACCAGTCTTGACGATTCTCGACACAATCACTCATACCCCACGTCAGGGGTCGTCCAATTGGACTGCGATGAAACGGGGTTTTGTCTGCCCTATCGGCATGAGGCGGGGCAATTTGACCCCTCGATGGTCTGAATTCCCCGCCCTGACGTCTGGTCCGACGTAGTTCCTTCTTCCTTGACCCGGAACCGAGGATCGCTGATCCTGACTCCATTCGATCGAGCCGTCCCGGCGACCCTTCCGGGCTCGCAAGGCGACTCGATCACCGAAAGGTTGCACTTCCCTTGGAGATCTTGATTCTCAACGTCATCATCCTCTTCATCTTCTTCTGGGTCTTTCAGAACTGGAGAGACAGGAAGCACTACAAGAAGATCCTGGAGGGCTCGGAGTCCGTGGAGGACATGCCCGTGGAAGAGCTCGTGGACGCCTTCTACAAGAGCGACACCAAGATCGCCGAGATTCGCCAGTACGTGAAGATCAGCAAGGAAGAACTCCTCTCCGATGTCAGAGGCTCCCTCGATGAGCACCCTGACCAGCAAGGGCTCACGGACCACTTGCAAGACGTCGCCGAAAACCGGAAGAAAGCTCAGACTGTCATCTCCTCAGGGGAACTGGAGCTCGAGGAGATGCAGCAAATGATCTTCTTCGCCTCCTTCCTGTCGGCCAAGGAGCAGATTCTGCAGTTCATATTCCGGCAGAAGTACCGCAAGGAACCACCGGGCGCCGAACCGTCCGCTCAAGACGGCGAGGCGACAATCGCCCAGACAGACTGACCGAGACGGCAGACCGGAACCTGCCGCCCCGGAGCGGAGCGTGTCCCGTCACCGCCCCCCCCAATGGAACCAACAGCGACGACCCATCTGGATATCTCCCGGCTGACACCGGAGCAGCTCTCGACCTTGTTCCGTTGCAGCAACAAGCTCAACTCCAGCCTGGACTTTCGAGAGACCCTGTCACAGACCCTCAACCTGGCCGCCACTGAAGTGGACGCGGAGGTCTCGTCGGTCATTCTCCTGGAGCCCGGCGGACACGACCTGACATTCTACGTCGCCACCGGGGACAACAGGGAGAGCTTGCAAGGTATCCGGATGGAGCAGGGCGAGGGAATCGCAGGCTGGGTGATCGCCCAACGAACACCGGCAAACGTCCGGGACGTCCACGCCGACTCCCGATTCAATTCAGCCGTCGACGAGCAGAGCGGCTTCTCCACCCGCTCCATCCTCTGCGTCCCTCTCGTGGTTCGCCATCGGGTCCTGGGTGCCCTGGAGGCCTGCAACAAGCGATCAGGAGAGGCATTCAGCGAATGGGACCTGCTCTTCTTCACCGCCCTGGCCCTCCAGGTCGCCGTGGCCCTGGAGAACTCACAGCTCTACACCCGGCTATCGGAGGCCCACTCAAAGCTGAAGGAACTGGACGACATGAAGACCAGCTTCATCGCCGTCGCCGGCCACGAGCTCCGGACACCCCTGGTCAGCCTGAAGGGTTACACCGACCTGATCGTCATGCAGACCACCGACGAGGAGCAGCTCTCCTTCCTAGCTCACATGAACAAGCAGATCGATCGCCTCACCCAGCTGAGCATCGACCTGGTGAACCTGAGCAACATCGACGAGAAGCGCCTGGCTCTGAGGTCCCAGACCTTCGAATTGAAGGAGCTGATCGATGAGATCTGCCGCGAATCAGAGGCCTACCTGAGGCTGCGGAATCAGGTCATGAGTAGCCGGGTATCGGAGGAAACCGGCGAGATACTGGCCGATCGGAACCGGATACACACGGTGATCACCAACCTGGTTCTCAATGCGATCCGGTTCACTCCTGACGGGGGAACCATCATGATCGACGCCCAGCGAGCCTCGGCGGATCATGTGACCGTTTCCATCACAGATACGGGGATCGGCATCCCCGAGAGCGAGCTGGAGAAGATCTTCGACAAGTGCTACGAGGTCGGCGACCACCGGCATCACTCTTCCGGAACCGTGGAGTTCCAATCCGGAGGTCTGGGCCTGGGTCTACCGATTGCGAGAGGTCTGGTGGAGGCCCACGGCGGATCCCTCTGGGTCGAGAGCCGGGTCGGCAAGGGAAGCAACTTCTCTTTCACCCTTCCCGTGGAGACCAGCGACTCAACCAATGAGGAGACCCGAGAGCCATGAAGATCCTCTTCATTGATGACGAAGAGGGCATCTGCGACATGCTCGTCGAGATGTGCCAACTCGAGTCCGAGGACTTCGACGTCGACCAGGCCCTCAGCGCCGAAGAGGCCTACGTCAAGATCTGCCGGTCCCGGTACGACATCATCATCAGCGACATCAAGATGCGGAACATGGACGGCGTCGAGCTCTACGAGAAGCTGCAGAAGGAGGAGCGGGGCGGGGTGCCCTTCGTGTTCCTCTCCGGAACGCCCGAGACCTACTGGAAGATCCCCAGGGGCAGCAAGTTCTTCGAGAAGCCCGTCAAGCTGAGAACCCTCTTCGACTACATCCGGGAAGTCCGAAACTCTCCCTCCAGGGTTGGTGTCTGAGTCAGCCCCCCATTCCTCTCCGCTGGTGAAACGCCGCTGGTTGCACTATATTTGGCTCGATACACGGAGGAGCAGCGGCAGATGAAGATTCTGGTAATCGACGATGAGGAGGGGATCTGCGATCTCCTGGTCGAGATGTGCCGGTGCCAGTCCGACGACTATGAAGTGGATCAGGCACTCAGCGCCGAGGAAGCCTACGTCAAGCTCTGCGGGAATCACTTCGACGTCGTCATCAGCGATGTGAAGATGAAGAACCTGAGCGGCGTCGATCTCTACGAACGACTCAAGCAGGAGGATCGGTGCCACATGCCCTTCGTCTTCCTATCGGGAACACCGGAGACCTATTGGCGCATTCCGGACGGCTGCAAGTTCTTCGAAAAGCCCGTCCGGCTGCAAGCTCTGTTCGACCACTTGCTGACTTTGACTCCTCCAGTTGCCGGCAAGGGCGCCTGAACCTCAGCCCTCCCGGTCCAGGCTGGTCAGCGATCTAGTGTGGTGGTCCGCTGTTTCCTTTACATATGATGCCTGTCCATAAAACCGTTCGCCCCACTATGGATGCCCGCATCCAAGACGACTGAATGGCCGAGTTTTCCCGATCCGTTCGTC
>JAJFLN010000491.1 GCA_021772705.1 Candidatus Cloacimonadota bacterium
GCCATTCCGCCGCGGCCCGCAATAGCCGGTCGTGGAGCGCTCCCTCGACCCCGTCGAGCCCCCCTGATTCCGCAGCCAGCCAGACGAGTACCGCCAAGGCGACCGCAGGAAGAAGCGTCGTGACAAGACGTTCACGGAGACGAGAGCCCGAGTTCATCATGCGGACGTCTTTCTCAGGACTACGGTGGTCAGGCTCCGTAGCGCCAGCATACCAAACGGACGAGTCACCCTCGACTGGCTCGACTCGGGAAGACTCACGAGCACTGTACCCACGGGCGAGACAAGATCGGGTCTCACCGCGTTACGGGGTGACCGCCACTCCAGCATTGGTGGCGCGCGAATCGGACGAGGAGGCCGCCTTCGCCTCATCTGGTGCCGGCTCCAGGCGCCAGTGCCGGTAGCCATACACTCCAACGGCCAGGACGAAGATCAGCGACATCGCCGTGATTCCCTTGTAATTGATCTCGGGCTTCGGCCCGCTCCCCATATGGAGTCCTACTTTGTCTTTCCCGTCATCTCTCATATCGTCGTCCTTTCGCTCTTCCCGGCCCCTGATAATATGGAATGCAAGAAGTGGTCCGTGACCCGATGAGTATGGCTCCAGCGAGAGTCCCTCGCTCCTCTGGGTCCTTCTCGGGGGACGGCATATAAGGCACAGAGAACTCGCCGTGCCCTCCGTTACACCCCGGTCCGGGAGCTGTCGCCGGAGGGCAGACTGAACCAGAACGTCGAACCGCCGTCTGGGTTGTTCCGGGCTCCGATTTGCCCGTGGTGCAAGTCGACGAGCTGCTTGCAGATCGCGAGGCCCAGGCCCGAACTCTTCTCGGTCCCCGTCGGCCGGTTGCTGAGTTTGGCGTATCTCACGAAGAGACCCTTCATGTCCGCATCCGTCAAGCCCGGGCCCGAGTCGCATACCTCGAAGAGCGCCCCCCTCTCCTCGGCGCTGGTCCTGAGAGTGACGGGACATTTCGAGGCCGAGAACTTGATGGCGTTGCCGAGCAAGTTGTCGATCAACTGGACGACCCGTCGCTCGTCAGCCAGGATCGGCTCCAGGGCCGTATCCAGGTCGAGGCCGATCTCGATGTGCTTGACTGCCGCCGCATCGGCATGGCCCGAGCTGGCCGCCGTGGCGAGCTTGTTGAAATCCGTTGGGGTGCAGGAGAGCTCGAGTCGGCCTTCTCGGAGAGCCTGGCCGTCCACGAAATCCTCCACCATGCTCTGCATGCGGCGAACGTCTTTGCGAATGTTCCTCAAGATCGAGATCATCGACTTCGTCATGGCTCCGCCCGACGACACCGTGTCGTCCAGGAGTCCGGCCGCGAGCCCGACCGTGCACAACGGATTCTTCAGGTCGTGACTGGCCATGGCCAGAAACTCCTCCTTGAGACGACCGAGTTGCTGCATCTCGAGCTGCGTCTGCACCCGGGCGCCGAGCACGGCCAGGTCCACGGGTTTGGTTACGTAGTCGTTGGCGCCCAGCTCGAATGCCTGGACGATGTCCTTCGTCGCGTGGTTGGCGGTCACCATGATCACCGGTAGTTCGAGCCGGCTCCGAATGGCGCGGACCCGCGCCAGGGTTTCCAGACCGCCGAGGCCTTCCATCAGGACGTCGAGCAGGGCGAGATCGAACGGTTCGGCGCCGATGAGGGTCATGGCCTCCTCCCCACTGGAGGCAAGGACCACGCCGTGCCCCAGGCGGGTCAGCATGGCCGACAGCATCAAGCGGTTGATCTCCTCGTCATCCACCACCAGAAGGCGCCCGGCGCGCTCGTTCATGATGGCTCTCCCGTGGTTACACCCGTCGGCCCAGGTGCCGGATCGAGTTTGGGCCGGACCAGGGAATGCTCGGCCTCCAGCGCGAGGACCTGCTCCTCGAATGGTCCGGCCTCGCCGGCACCGGTCTTCGTTTCGATGACGGCCGCAAGTTTGGCCAGAGTCGTCGCCCCCACCGCCTGGCTGGTCGATTTGATATCATGGGCGATGCGCCTGGCACGGGACACATCGGATGAACCTAGCGCCTCGCGCAGGTCCTCCAGATACTGCGGCATGCGCTCCAGATACGTATCCAGAACGATACGGAAGTTCTCCGGGCCGACGTCTCGCGCCATTCTGTCGAAAAGATCCCGGTCGACGATGCCAGCGCCGGCATCTTGCCCGGTATCGGGGGCCGCATCGGCTCCTGGAAGTCCGTCACTCTGCTCTGGAGACACCGGGGTTATGTCGACCTCATCCTCGGCAGAGTCCGCCGGGCGGGGTGGTGCGAGGTGGGAATCGCCTCTCAGGAAGTCCCGGCTCCTGGCCCGCTTCAGTACCGCGCTCAGCCGCCCCAGGGTCACGGGTTTCGAGATATAGTCATTCATGCCCGCCGCCAGGCAACGCTCCCGGTCGCCGGTGATCGCGTTGGCCGTCATGGCGATGATGTAGGGCTGAACCGTCTCGGCTGGCAGGGCCCGGATCCGGTGCGTCGCCTCCAGACCGTCCATGATCGGCATGTCCATGTCCATCAGCACCAGGACATAGGGGTCGGACAGGGCCGCCTGCTCGACCGCAGCGAGCGCCGCCGCTCCATCGGCCACGACCTCCGCCTCGAGTCCCAGACGCCGCAGCATCATGGACGCGACGGTCTGGTTGATCATGTTGTCCTCCACGATCAGCACTCGCACCGGCGGGTGGCCTGGACCGGCTGCGGTGGCGGTCGAGCTCGGTCCGCTTCCAGGAGACTCGCCGGTTTCCAATTCGCTGATCGGCGTCAACACATGACAGCACGCATTCAGCAGTTCCGATTGCTTGAACGGCTTGGCGAGGAATGCGAAGAAGTTGTCGGTCATCATTCCCGCGTTCTCGATCGAGGTCATCAGCACGGGCCGGACCGACTGTCCCGCCGGAAGGCGGCGGATCGCGGCCGCCAAGCCCGGGCCGTCCATCCTGGGCATCACGCAGTCGAGCAGAGCAATGTCGAAGTGATCGCCTCGTTCTATCCAATTGAGCGCTTCCTGCGGCGAGCTGGTACCGGAGACGACGGCCTCCCATGTTTCCAGGAAGTGGGTCACGATGTCGACCTGGGGCGGACTGTCGTCGACGACCAGGATTCGCTTCTTGGACAGGATCGAGCTGTCTGTACTCACGCTCGTGGAGGGGGGCTCGGCGAGGGGCGCCTGGATGAGCACGTGGAAGGTCGAGCCCTTGCCAGGCTCGCTTTCCGCCCAGACGCGACCGTTCATCAAGTCCGCCAGCCGCCTGCAGATCGTCAGTCCGAGGCCCGTGCCGCCGAACCGGCGGGTGGTGGAGGCGTCGACCTGGCTGAAGGACTTGAAGAGTCGATCCATCCGGTCGGCGGGAACTCCGATTCCCGTGTCTCGAACGGCGAAGTGAACCTCGCACCGTCCGTCCTCGATCTCCCGCCCGTCCACGGTCAGGGAGACCTCTCCGGCCTCGGTGAACTTGACGGCATTGCTCAGGAAGTTCGCCAGGATCTGGCGCAGCCGCCCGCTGTCGCCGGAGATGGCCGCCGGTGTGGAAGGCTGAATCTCGCATGTGAGCTTGATCTGCTGGATCGACGCCTGGAACACGGCGAGCTCCATGGCTTCATCCACGCAGCTCTTGATGCTGAAAGGCCTCGGATCCAGCTCCATCATCCCGGACTCAATCTTGGAGAAGTCGAGGATGTCGTTGATGATCGCGAGCAGATGATTACCGCTCTGGCGGATCGTGTGAAGCCATGCCCGCTCCTGGGCAGGGAGGCTCGAATCCTGGAGAAGCTCCGCCAGGCCGATGATGGCGTTCATCGGTGTCCGGATCTCGTGGCTCATGCTGGCCAGGAAGTTCGACTTCGCCGCCGTGGCCGCCTGGGCGGTCTCCCAGGCGAGGGTCTTGAGCCGGTTGGCCTCCTCGACACGCTGGTTCTGCTCCTCCAGCTCGTCGTTCTTCCCTCGAAGCTGCTCCTCCAGTTGCTTCTGCTCCGTGATGTCCCGCGCTGAGGCCACCACACCCCTGAGTCGTCCGTCGGCACTCTTGAACGTCGTGGCGTTGTACGACACCTCGGTCTCTCGCCCGTCCTCGGCACGGATCGTCAGCTCGTAGTTTGTGACCCGATCCTCGGCAAGCACCCTGCGGATGCCGTCCTCGGCCAGGTTCGGGTCCGTGAAGTAGTCCTTGAATGGCGTGCCGAGAAGCTCTTCTCGGCTGTGGCCAGTGACGGCACACATCTGGCGATTCACATCCGTGATGAGTCCGATCGTGTCGGTGGTCATCAGGGCGTCGATGTTCGATTCGATGAGGCCGCGGGTGTAGGTCTGTTGCTCTCGCAGCTCTTCCTCGATCTGTTTCTGCATCGTGATCTCTCTGACCGCCGCCAGGATGCCTTCTACCGCCCCGCCCGTGTCCCGGACCACGGCCGCGTTCAACGACACGAACAGCTTATGGCCCGCCTTGGTTCGAGCGACCAGCTCCTGGTTGGTGACGACACCCTCCGCGAAGGTCGTCTCGACGCTGGTCCTGGCCCGCTCGGGCTCCGTGAAGTAGTCGACGAAGGGGCTGCCGATGAGCCGCTTGCGGCCGAATCCAGTGAGCCGCACGGTCTGCTCGTTGACGTCGGTGACCACACCGGCAGGATCGACCATCATCAAGGCATCGAGGGAGGATTCGATGAGGCTGCGGTTGTAGTTCTGCTCCTCCTGGAGCTGCTCCTCGAGCCGCTTCTGCGCCGTGATGTCCCTCGCGGCGGCCAGCACGCCAGAGATGCGGCCCTCCGTGTCCTTGAGAGTGCCCAGGTTGAAGCTGACGAGGGTTCGCCTGCCCGTGCGCGACATGAGCACCAGCTGATAATTGAGGGCCGAGCCTTGCGCGAGCGCCTGCCTCACTCCCGCGGCGGCGAGGTCGGGCTCTGTGAAGTAGTCCTTGAACGGCGTGCCCAGCAATTCCTCGCGAGTCCGTCCCGTGATGGAGCACATCTGGCGATTCACATCGGTGATCGCCAGCTCGGGGTCGACGATGACCAGGACGTCGATGGAGTTCTCGATGAGGCTTCGGTTGTAGTTCTGCTCCTCCCGGAGCTGCTCTTCCAGACGCCGCCGATCCGTGACGTCCCGTGCGACGGCGAAGATGCTGCGGACGACTCCCGCCGTGTCCTTGAAGACGCTGGCGGTGAAGCTGATCAGGATTTCGCGGCGACGACGGGAGCGAAGCAGCAGCTCATAGTTGGTGACCGAACCCTCGGCAAGAGTCTTGCGGACCGCGGCCTCGGCGCGATCCGGTTCGGCGAAGTAGTCCGAGAATTGGCTTCCGATGAGCTGTTCTTGTCCGTAGCCCGTAAGCTTGACGAACTGCTCGTTGACGTCGGTGATCGTCAGATCCGGAGCGACTGTGAGAAGGGCGTCCACCGACGACTCGATCAGGCCACGGCTGTAGTACTGCGCCTGCCGGAGCTGATCCTCGAATCCCTTCTGCGCCGTGATGTTCCGAGCGGCGGCGAACACGCTCCGCAGGCGTCCGTCCTCACCGGTGAAGGTCGAGGCGTTGTAGGAGACCGCCGTCTCGCAGCCGTCTTTGGCACGGATCGTCAGCTCATAGTGCGTTACGCGCCCCTCCGAGAGAACTTTTCGGAGGCCGTCCTCGGCGAGCTTGGGGTCCGTGAAGTAGTCCTTGAACGGCGTGCCCAGCAGCTCCTCCCGGCTCCGTCCTGTGATGGAGCACATCTGGCGATTGACGTCGGTGATGACGCCGATAGGGTCGGTGGTCATCAGGGCATCGATGTTCGATTCGATGAGACCACGATTGTAAGTCTGCTGTTCCCGGAGTTCGCCTTCGAGCCGCTTCTGATCTGTAATGTCCCGGGCGATGGCAAGGATGCCGGCCACGGAGCCCGCCGTGTCCCGAAAGACGGCGGCGTTGAAGCTGACGAGATTTCCAACACCGGCCTTGCCCAAGACGGCGAGCTCGCAGTTCTTGACGACCCCTTCGTCGAAGGTCTTGCGGACACTCGCGGCGGCTCGGTCCGGGTCGGTGAAGTAGTTGGCGAAGGGACTGCCGATCAGCTTTTGACGCGGCCGGCCCGTGAGGCGGACCATCTGATCGTTGACGTCGGTGATGTGTCCCTGGGGATCGACCATGACGAGGCTGTAGACGGAGGCCTCGATCAGGCTCCGGCTGTAGTTCTGCTGCTCCTGGAGCTGACCCTCCAGGCGATGCTGCTCCGTGACGTCCCGAGCCACGGCGAAGATGCCCCGGACATTGTTCTCGGCGTCGCGAAAGACCGATGCGTTCAAGCTCACCAGGACGAGCTGGCCGGAGTGGGTGCGGAGAGTCAGCTCATAGTTCGTGATCGAGCCTTCGGCGAGGGTCTTGCGGACGGCGGCCGCGGCGCTGCCGGAATCGGTGAAGTAGTCGTTGAAGCGGCTGCCGATGAGCCGGGACTTCTCTACTTCCGTCAGCTTCGCCATCTGGCCATTGACGTCGGTGATGGTCAACTCTGGGTCGACCATGATCATCGGATCGACGGAGGCCTCGATGAGGCCTCGCGTGTAGTTCTGAGCCTGGCGCAGCTCCTCTTCCAGACGCTTCTGTTCCGTGATGTCGTGGACGGCAGCGAAGATGCCTCGGATTCGGCCATCGGGGTCCTTGAAGACGGAGGCATTGAAGCTGACCAGGGTCTCGTGACCGTCCTTCGAGCGCAGGGACAGGACGTGGTTGGTGACGAAGCCATCAGTCAATGTCCTCTCGACGCCTTCTCTGGCCAGCACCGGGTCGGTGAAGAAGTCGGGGAAGGAGCTGCCGATGAGCTCCTCTCGGGAAAAGCCCGTGATGCGCCGCGTCTGCTCGTTGACCTCGATGATCATCAGGTCAGGGTCGACGGTGAGGAGGGCGTCGACGGAACCTTCGATGAGCCCGCGGGTATAGTTCCTCGCCTGGCGCAGATCCTCCTCGAGCCGCTTTTGATCCGTGATGTCCCTGGCGGCGGCGAACACGCCGTTGAGGTGGCCATCCTCGGATCGAAAGGTAGCCGCATTATAGGAGACAGCCGTCTCCTTTCCGTCCTTGGACCGCATCACCAGCTCGTAGTTCGTGACGCGATCCTCGGCGAGCACACTTCGGATCGCGTCTTCGGCACGCTTGGGATCGGTGAAGTAGAGCTTGAAGGGGCTGCCGATCAGCTCCTCGCGGGATAGACCCGTCATCTCGCACATCTGCCAGTTGACGTTGCTGATGATGCCGATGGTGTCGGTGGTCATGAGCGCGTCGATGTTGGACTCCAGCAGGCCTCGATTATACTCCTGAGACTCCTTGAGCCGACGGACGATTTGCTGCGCCTCCGTCAGGTCCCTGGAGATCATCGTGAACCCGATCGGCTCTCCACTCCCATCCCGCCGGAGCGTGATCGTCGAGGATGCTACGAAGTTGCTTCCGTCCTTCCGAATGCGTCCGATCTCGCCCGACCACTTGCCAGCAGAGCGGGCCTCGTCGAGGATCTCCAGGGCCCGGCCGCTCTTCACCTCCTCCGGGCCGTACAGGAGCAGGACGCTCTGCTTCCCGATCATTTCTCCGGGGTCGTAGCCGTAGAGGCGGCGGGCGCCCTCATTCCAAGCCAGAACGGTGCCGGCCAGGTCGGCGGCGACTATGGAGTACTCGGTTGAGCTTTCGAGTATGGACCCAAGGAGGGCCGCCTGCTCCGCCACGCCAAGGGCGGGCGTGACGGACGGTTCTTGGTCGCTGGTGTCGACGTCACTCATGAAGCAGTGCGCCGAAGCCCGACGATGTTCGTTGCGAGCGGCACGGCGCCGCCGGTACCGAATCCGATGACTGAAACTGCATTTCTGAACCTTCCATTCTCCGTCGTGTCCAAACGGCTGAAGAGCTTGTCTTCCTCGCGAAGGCATCATTTCGATAGCAAAGCTGTGACACCTATCATTTGAAGCAGGACTCGTGCCATGGTCGGACTCGTCGAGTAGAGTTCGGCCAGAGCTGGGTCGCAGCCGCTATCCAGCTACTCCAGGGCAGGTTCGGGCTTGCCGCGCCACGCCAGCCGAGGCGGTCTGCAATGCCCAAGACTGTTACAGTGTTGCCCTCACGGCGACACCCGCAGTTGGCACCCGGCGCTCTTCCCTGGGACGTACCGGTTGGCGTAAGGGCGGGCACCTGCCAGCGGAAGGTCATTGGCTGCGGCAGGCCGCCGTGTGATTACTCCGGCGATGTTACACCGAGTGGCGGGAGGAGACACATTGGACCCCGTGGTTGGGGGGAGAACCAGGGTCGTAGGCGGCTGGATCCGACGAGAGGCCGGATCAACTCCCGTTTCCGACGAGGTGGCCGAGCAATTGCATCACCAGAGTCTTCAAGAGCCAACGCGCTCTGCCTACCGTCCCATTCGTGGAGGTGCTTCGTGTTCAAGATAGATACTATCCTGCCAGTCCTCGCCATCCTTTTCGCGCTGGTCCCCGTGATCTGCCCGCCTGGTCTACAGGCCGCTCCCAGAGGGCTGATCCGTTCCTCAGACTACTCGCAGATCTACTGGGTCGATCGTTTCGGTGTGAGCCACAACGTCTCCGACACCGGAATGATCCCAATCTACTTCAAGAACGACAGAATCAAGGAGATCGCCTGGGACGAGTGGATGAAGATCCCCAAGGGTGGCCCGATAACGGCGGGTACACCTCCCGAATTCTATAACACGTCGACGACTCGCATCAACCTCCGGGGAACAGGCATTCCGAAACCCTTCAACGCCACGACCACCACCTCGTACCGAGCGGTCAGAACCAAACCGCTGGTGGAGACGAAGACCGTGACGACGCGCAGTGCTGGGCGCATCACCTCGAAGGTGCTGAGGAACTACAGGGGCCCCCCGGAGGGGCGGCTGCATGTCGAGGTCACGACCCCCGAAGTCTCCCAGATCGGCCCCGCACGCATTCCCAGTGTGGCAAGGCAGACGACAACGGTCAGCGGTCCGGTCAACAACCGGCGCACCGTCACGACCTACGGGACCCCTCCCCTGGGCCAGCAGAACACGACAACCACCGTCACTGGCCCGGCAGGCAACAGCCGCTCGGTCACGACTTTCGGGACTCCTCCGCGTGACCCGAGGACCATGACGAGAACCGTTACCGGCCCGGCGGGCAACAGCCGCTCGGTCACCACCATCGGGACCCCTCCGCTAGACCGGAGGAGCACGACAACCACAGTCACCGGCCCGGCGGGCAACAGCCGCTCAGTCACCACCATCGGGACCCCTCCGCTTGACCAGAGGAGCACGACGACCACAGTCACCAGCCCCGGGGGCAACGAGCGCACGGTCACGACCTACTCCAAGTGACACGCCGCTTGGTCCCTGAGCCGCAGTGGCGACACCACTCGAACCAAGACGCGCTCCGGAGTCGACCTGTCGACCACGGAGACGATCCAGAGAATGCCGCGATAGGCGGCAATCCGTCGAAGCCGAAAGCAAGCCCCGGCGGAAACCCCTCGGCCTTCGCGGTCAGGTCGGGCGACCGACCCGGGGATTCAGTGTGACATCTCGACCGCGTACATGCTCAAGTCTCGACTACGAAAGGATACTCATGAAACTCCTGAAGCTACTCGCCGTCGTACTGATTGCCGTCGGCGTACTGGGGCTGGCCTACGGTCAGTTCAGCTACGTCAAGGATTCCCACGACGTCAAGCTCGGTCCGATCGAGATCACCGCTAACGAGAAGGAGACGGTGAACGTGCCCATTTGGGCCGGCATTTCATCGATCGTCGTAGGCACCACCCTGCTTTTGCTCAACCGCCAATCGGCCTGATGCTCGTGGGGTCTACCCCGGGGCGCTTGGTCGGGTGGAGACGGGCGCCGCCTCCCTGCGGGGCTGGGCTGCCCCGTGCTCGTAGGCCTCTTTAGACGACGACGGCCCTCGCTTTGGTCACGGTCAGAGGGGTTCCAGTTCTCGTTCTCTACCGGCCTGGCGCAGGCTTCGTCCGTCATGAGACGGTGAAGGCCGGGCTATCGCCCGGCGATCGGCACGAGCGAGCGCCCGGCAGCTCCTCGACTCCGCGAGGGCTTGACCCGGATTGGAACCGTGTAAAATGTCGTTCGCGAACAGCCGGGCTGCCCGTCAGTGCTGGATGACGCTGCCGTCTGGCGATTCGGATACCGGGCAGCGCCGGCAGGTGGTTAACCGGCGCCGCCCGAAGCGTTCATGGCCCGGTCTTCGTCCGGGACTTCTCGTCTTCAGCCTTCAAGTCATCGATATCCCGCGCGAAGCTGTCGATCTCCTTGTCCGCAATGTGCTTGGCAAGACCATATTTCTCTTGGAGCTGGCCATTGAGCACGTCCTTCTTGCCGGCGATGATCTCGAGATCATCGTCGGTGAGCTTGCCCCACTTTTGACGTATGCGTCCTTTGAGTTGCAACCAGTTTCCTTCGACTTGTTCCCAGTTCATGGCTTTTCCTTTCATCGTTCCTGCGATCGGTTGTCGCCGGTTGTGGAGACCGTTTCGGTTCAAGGCGGCCTGACGGTTGGTGCTGTCGCATGGCCGGTTGACGGGTTCTATCGAGAGGCCGGTGTGACACAGGGATCGTCATCAGACTTCTCAGGGGCCGCCGAAGATGTCCTGAAGATGGGATGCGAAACTGCGTAGTTATTCTTGCGCGGGTCCTCAGGCAACGCCCCGACCAGCGGAGCTTGTCAATCCGACTTGTGGTGTCGATTCGGGTCCCGTTGAGATCTTTGCTCGATTCGACTTCGGCCTGCCTCTCGCCGCCTGTGAAAGCTCGAATTCTCACGCCATTTCAGTGTTGCAATAAGTCGGCCAGTATGTTGTTCGAGCCCACAAACAGATGAACTCGAGAGCATTGATCTGATCCTGATAGTTACAGTGTCTCCCTCTCGGGCACCCGGAGCGGCTGCTTCACGTGGCTGGGGAACGACAGCTCGAAGTGGCACGGAGTGTGCACAATATCGGCTACCTAGAAAGGGAGTGTGCATGTGAAGACTGAAGCTGGATTTTCGACTAAGGTACTGGCAGAGCAGGCCGCCCAGGTTCTCATCCGAGCCGGGGTCCCCCAGACCGCCATTCGACTCTGGAACATCATTCCCAAGGGTGAGCCCTCCGGGCCGAGTCCCGACTATGGCAAGGCGAAGACTGGGGCCGTTGCGGGGGCCGTGCTGGGAGGGCTGGAAGGCTTGGCGCTCGGCGCGGTCATCGGCGGCGCCCTGGACGCGTCGGCCGCTTCCGATCGCCGCATGCCGCTTCCCTCGGGCGTGCGGCTGGTGGTGGAGAACCCGCCATCTGGCGTCGATGTTACCGGCATTCTTCGCGAGTGCGGGGCCTGGCGAACGACCTGAGGGCAGCGGCATGCGGAGTCTCTGACCTGGCCGGCTGTCCGGTTCGCATTGGCGAACCTGTTCTCGTACCTCCAGAGTCCCCAATCAGCCGCCGGAGTTTGCGTCGAGCCAGGCGAGGAGCTGCCTTATGCTCCCGTGAGCGAGGGCCAGACAAGTGTCTGCCGCTCCATAGTAGAGGTTGATCGTATCCCCGTCGGCTCCCAGCGTGTAGCCGCAGGGAAAAGTCACGTTGCCCACATCTCCTTCGAGTTCGTAGTCGGTTTCGGCGGCGAAGATCCACGGCTCGCCCCGCAACAAGCACAGCTCGGGCTTGTGGATATCGAAGAGGGCGAGGCCAAGTCGATAGAGACTTCCTGCAGCCGTGTGGCGGACGCCGTGGTAGATCATCAGCCAACCGCGAGAGGTCTCGATCAATGGCGGAGAGAGACCGATCTTATTTGCGTCCCACCACGCACCCTTCCGGGCCGGGAGCATCAATTTGTGGGTTCCCCAGTTGTGTAGGTCCGGTGAGTACGAGAGCCAGATATGGGATCCGGAATCGCCAGTTGGCCGGTGGACGAGGGCGAATTGTCCGCAGAACCGTCTGGGCAGGAGCGCCGCGTCCTTGTTGTCGGGCTGCATCACCAAGCCATAGCGTTCGAAGGTCCGAAAATCCTCGGTCATGGCGAGCCCAACGCCGGGCCCGCCCTTTCCAAATGCGGTATAGGTGACCGCGTATCGGCCTAGCTCCTCGATGAACGTGATTCGCGGGTCTTCGATGCCCCACAACTCCTCGGGATGATTTGCCGTGTCGGGCAAGAGCGTTGGTGGCTGGTCGATACTCCAGCCATCAACGCCGTTTGCGGAGCGGGCGGCGCAGAGGTGTGAATGTCCCCGGCGATCCTCGACCCTGCAGAGGAGAAGGGTCGTGCCGTCCGGCAGCTTCGTGGCACCGGCATTGAAGACAGAATGGGCGGGATACGGCCAGCTCTCGGCGGTCAGGATGGGATTCTTCTCGTGTCGATGAAAGAGTGTTTCGAACTCGCTGTGCCGGGTCATGCTTCCACTTCCTTGGTTTTCAGCGGTGGGGCATCGGCTCGATCCGACCGTGCGACGGAGCGAAGCTCTTGCAAAGCCAGGGAAAAGGAGAGCGTCGATTCGGCGCCCTGGTTTTCATTGACTCGGTCCGCATGCAGTCCGTCTTGACAGCCGCCTGACGCGGCATCGAAGAGGCTCGCTTGCAGCTGGTTCTGGCCCAGGAACCAGTTGAATGCCTGGCGAGCGTTCTCGGCCCAGCAGGCCTCGCCCGTGAGTCGGCCTGCCTCGAGGCAAGCCGAGACCATTCCGCAGGCCTCCACGGGTTGTTGATCGAAGAGCGCCTTCGTCCCGCCTCGAGGGTAGAACCCGTTTGAGCCGACGGGAGAGAAGTACCCTTCCTCCGTGCGTTGCTGACCCACCAGCCATTCCAGGGAGACCAGCCCTGCCCGCATCATTTCGACGTCCTCTGTCTCGGCCCCACTCACCAGTAACGCCTGGGGGAGCCGGGCATTGCAGTAGCTGAGCTGCTGCTCAAACCATGGCCAGTCGGGTACGCTCGAGCGGATGTAGAGGTCGTGGAGGCGCTTCGAGAGAGTGCCGCGCAGTGCCTGAACTTCTCTATCTCCTTCGAAGGCGCGCAGGTACTCGCTCACGCCGAGGAGGACATAGGCCCACGCACGAGGGCTGCTGAAGTCTTCGATCGACGGAAGGCCGGCCCCGAAGAGCTGGCCCGCAAGACTCTGCTGCCCTGGGTTGCTGGAGCGGCCGACCATGGTGCCCAGAGCCCACATGGCGCGGCCATGGGAATCTTCCGAACCTGTCTCTTCGGTCCATTCTCGAGAGTAGGACATGAAATTCCTGAAACGTGAGGTCTCCGGATTGAAGGCATGACTCACGAAGGCGAGGTAGCGGGACGAGAGAGCGCGAACCGATCGACCTTCTCCCGAGTCCTCCAGGAGAGTCGTCAGGAGTAACGCCCGCGCATTGTCGTCCAGGCAGTAGCCGTCCCCGTACCGAGGAACGCTGAAAATGGCGTGCTGCAGGACGCCTGTCTCATCGGTCATGAGACGGAGGTGGTCGAGATTCAGCTCAGGCAGCTCGACGGGACGCACGGCGAGCGTCCTGGCCTGAAACGCAGTGCGCCTGCTGTCCTTGCTAGCAGCCAGGGCTCGCCGAAACGTCTCCATGTAACGGTGAGCCACGGCCGGCCAGACCATTCCCTTGCTCTCGCCGGCGGCCCGATCACCCATGGCCAGCCGCCTCGAGTCGTTACCCAGCAAATCGATCACTTCCGTTGCGATGGCCTGCGAATCTCTCCAGGTCACGAGGACACCACGTCCATCGGCCAGGACTTCTCGAGCATAGAGATAGGGGGTCGAGATAGCCGCCTTTCCGAGTCCAACGGCGTAGGCCAGGGTGCCGGAAGTAATCTGTTCTTCCTTCAGGTAAGGCGTGACATAGATGTCGGCGGCGGAGAGGAACCCGACGAGCTCATTCTGGGCCACGAATCGATTGTAAAAGAGGATGGCGTGAGCCACGCCAAGTGTCTCGGCACGGTTCGCGAGCATCAGCCGGTAGCTCTCGCCGCTCTGCTCCTTGACGTGAGGGTGCGTGACGCCGAGCACGATGTAAATCGCCTTCGGAAAGCGGCCCAGGATCTCGGGTAGCGCGTCGATGACATACTCGATCCCTTTGTCCGGCGAAAGGAGGCCGAAGGTGAGGATCACCGGCCTGCCCTGAACCCCGATCCTCTCCTTGGCATGATTCGTGGACGGTAGAGCGGGAACTCCGTGGGGAATGAAATCGATCTTGTGGTCCGGGACGCCATGGACTTGTTGCAGCAGTTCCCTGCCGCGGGAACTCATGACGACAAGCCGTTCCGAAGTCCGGCTGATTCGGTCGAGAGCGTCTCGCTGAGCCGGACTGGGTGTCTCGAGGATCGTGTGCAGGGTTGTAACGATCGGCATTCGCAGCTCTTCGAGCAGGGCCAAGACGTGGCTCCCCGCTTTGCCTCCAAAGATACCGAACTCGTGCTGCAGGCTGACGATGTCGACGGGACTGACATTGAGGAAGTCCGCGGCACGCCGGTAGGAGGAAAGCTCGGTCTGGGCGATCTCGAATCGGACCCGGGCCGGGTAGGCGTGGTGTCTGCCCGGGTCGTTCATGGCGAGCACGAAGCAGTCGA
>JAJFLN010000492.1 GCA_021772705.1 Candidatus Cloacimonadota bacterium
TGGAAGTACTGGTGAAAGACCGAGCCCTGCGGATCGATAGCGATGATGGTGACGTTCGGGTCCTGCTCCTTCAGATAACGACCGACGCCAGATACGGTGCCGCCCGTACCCATGCCGGCAACGAGGAAGTCGACCCGTCCCTCCATCTGCTCCCAGATCTCGGGTCCAGTCGTCAGGTAGTGGGCCTCGTTGTTGTCACGGTTGTTGTGCTGGTCGGGAAACCAGGCGCCAGGAAGTTCTTCGGCGAGGGAGATGGCCTTCTTGTTGTAGCTTTCCGGGTCCTCTGGAGGCAGATCGGCGTCGACCAGGCAGAGATCTACTCCAACCGCTCGAAGGCAGTCGATCTTCTCCCTGCTCGTGCGATCTCTCACAACCATCTTGCATCGGAGCCCCTCCTGCGCCGCCATCATCGCCAGCCCCATGGCCGTGTTGCCCGATGAGTTCTCCACCACGATGTCCCCAGCCTGCAACCGTCCCTCCCGCATCGCCTTCTCGACCATGTGGCGGGCGATTCGGTCCTTGGCGGAGCCCATGGGATTCATGAACTCCAGCTTCGCGTAGAACTCGCCGGCCAGATCTTCAACGGATCTCCTGAGCCTCAAGAGCGGTGTCCAGCCCACGGCGTCAGAGAGTTTCTCGCAAACGCGCCTGTCCTTCATCGTGCTCTCTCCTCTACTCGCCACGGGTACAAGTTGGCCGCACTTCCGCCTCAGCTCTCGGTCGAGACGCGCCTCGCGGGTTCAGCGTTCCGCGGATCGACAGTCTACCTGACGCGAACCTCGGCAGCCCGCACCGGGCCCGGTGCGCCCCGACGGATCGAGACCAAGCACCTTCAAGCTCCAGTCCTAGACGGTTGACTCCCTTGGCCTCCTCCAGAGGATCTCGGCGGCGCTGAGGTTTCGGGGCAACGGTTCCGCATTATGCCCCGGAGTTGGCTACCCGTGTGGGCCCAGCGGGGCATACTCCGCCTCGCGGTAGATGCCGGAGAGGCCACGAGCAAGGAAGAATGCTAAGGTCCAGGTGTGTCCCCCCATTTCCCCAAGGAGATGCTCGTGGAAGGATTCAACTCTGGAACCGTGGAGCGGGGCCCGAGAGCGCTTGTCTCTCGTGTCGCTTCAGCTTTGATCCTTCTGAGCCTGGTCGCCACTGCGGCCGGAGCCGGCTCCCCGAACCTGATCAAACTGCCCTTCTGGACTGAGGGCCCTGTCGCCAGCGGTGTCGCTCCGAGTCCGGAGTACGAGAGCGATCCGAGCCGGTCGACATTCACCGAGAAAGATCTGAAGCAGCTCGGAGAAATGGAGCCCTACCTTCAGGCGTTTGCCCAGTGGTACGAGGGTGGCCGGCGACGAACTGCAGAGGAGTATGCCGAGGAGCTGGGTGTCACCTCGAACCAGCAAATGCCTCACTTTCGATCTCAGAGGACTGCGTCGGATCTGGTGATCTACGCTCTCGATTCACTCGACTCGGCGCCCAGACCCGATCTGACCCGGATTCACGATCTCCAGGATGCGCTTCTGGGTCATTCCGAAGACGTGGGGATAGCGTTCGGCTGTCATCGATCGGTAATCCTCCACATGCAGCATCTGGTCGTGGAGAGAACCGTGCTGGGACAGCTGATACGACACCTGCAGAAGGTACCCCATCAGGAGGCGGGCTACCGGAAGCACCTGACCAATCTGGCACGTCATGCCGCGGCGGTTCCCGATCTTGCCGATTCCTTGGAGGCGGAGCGAGAACTGATGAAGGAGACCCTCGGCAAGGTCCTGTCAGGTGAACACAAGGATCCGGAAGGGACGGAGCTACCGCTGGCAGCAAGGATCTTCGGGGGCCGGACCCTCTCGCACTACGAGGCGATCCTGGACGAGGTTTACGGCCGCTACGTCGAGATCCTGGACCAACCGGTCCATGACGCACTGCCCGAGATGAAGGAGTACTGGAAGGAGGAGGTCAGACGGTATCGCGAACCTCAGTCCTTTCCGGCGCTCATCTTCTCGCCAGCCCGCTCGGCGGCGATCCAGCTGGCTAGCCTCAGCATTGCCGCTGGCGACTCTCTGTTGCTTAAGGACGCCGAGACCCGGTCTCTCAGGGACGGTCTCACCACAGTCCTCGGAATACTGCTGTTCAGGACGCGGAAGGACGTGCTCCCGGCTCGTCTCTCTGAACTGCGCGAGATCGGACTGACTCCTCAGGAGGACGCCCTGTCCAACTCACCGTTTCACTACGAGTTGACCAGGGACGGCTTCAGCCTTCACGGCCTCGGCGCCAACGGCGAGAACGACGGCGGCGACAAGCGGCGCGACGTTCCGGTCTGGCCCTCCAGATAGCGAGCTCAGGGGTCCACGCGATGCGAGACGCCGGCTGATCGGGTTGGCCCGGACTGGTATCCTGGTTACCATGGAGACGAAACAGCGATGTCCCTGGAGCGAAGGCAGCGGTCCCCTCTACATCGAGTACCACGACAAGGAGTGGGGTGTGCCGATCCGGGACGACCGGACGCAGTTCGAGTTCCTGACACTCGAGAGCGCCCAGGCCGGCTTGAGCTGGTCGACCATTCTCAACAAGAGGGAGGGTTACCGGCGTGCTTTCGCCGGCTTCGACCCCATCAAGGTAGCCAGGTTCGACGAGGCCAAGAAGGCGGAGTTGCTGCTGGACCCGGGCATCGTACGCAACCGGCTCAAAGTCTCGGCGGCCGTCAGCAATGCCGGGCTGTTCCTCGACGTGGCCCGTGAGTTCGGCTCCTTCTCGGAGTACATCTGGTCCTTCGTCGAAGGCAAGCCGCTGGTGAATGGCTGGACAGCAATGGATCAGGTTCCGGCCACCTCGAAGGAGTCCGACGCTCTGAGCGCCGACCTGAAGAAGCGCGGCTTCAAGTTCGTGGGCTCCACCATCATGTACGCACACATGCAGGCCGCGGGCCTGGTGAACGACCACCTGGTGAGCTGCTTTCGCTACCGGACATGTGCACGGGCCGCCCGTAAGGGGCCCCCGCAGGCCAGGGGCGAATGAGACGGAATCGCGCTGGCTGGCTGCTCGAATCTCCCCCCTGCAGATACTGACCGCCGCTCCGGAAACATAGGGGACCTCGGTGCATTCGATGGCGGATGAGACAAGTTCACCGGCAGTGCTCATGACACAGACATCGTCGACCGAACATTGCGCCTGTCCTTCCTCGTAAGCGTCAGCCCAAAGATGGTACTGGCCCTGCTTCTGGGATCTAGCAAGGCCTCAGTCCCGATCGTCTCCCGGAGGACGGCGAGGTACTGGACCGGCTTCGTGCCACATCGGTCCCAGCCTCGCAGGAGAAACTCCCCTGGACTTCAACCAGGTCCACTCGTCACGGTTCCTTGGCCGGCTTCTGGTCAGGTCGCGGGCCGGAAACTCCTTCTCGAATCGTTCAGCCCGTGCTTGTCTCGCCGCCCGGCCCGCGAGCCAGTCCTGCAGACCGTAGGGAGTCTCTTTCATCTTGCCTCCAGAATTCCATAGAGCCGGTCTTCGAGCGAACTCTCTGTCGTTTCGCTGCGGGAAAGCTCGTGTTGCAATGTGATGAGAGCCTCCAGCGCCCTCGCGGCGGCCGGTTCCTCCAGCAAGGCAGTCATGGCGAAATCGAGATCCAGCTGCTCTTCGACTGCCAGCAGCAGCAAGGCATTTCGGCCATCGAGGGATGACCTCCAGTACACGAACGCTCGGACCCTGTCGATCAACAACGACTCTGGCGAAAGGATACGAACGGTACCAGACGGCCCCTCGACGACTCGAACCGTATCGTGGGCGTCGAGCTGGCTCGAAGGAAACTCGACCCATAGCTCGATCGAGGGATGCAGATAGTCCTTGCCTCTCTTCTCGAAGCCGAGGCTCTCCATCAACGGGACCACACGATCGTCCTGGGGCATGACAAAGTCGAGATCGTGGGTCTGATACCTGCTGTCGGTGTAGAACTCCAGCGCTGCACCCCCGACCAGTACGGGACTCAGGTCCAGCTGCGACAAGGCCTGCTGCAAGAGACCGGCGATACGCAGAATGCGAAGGCACGGATCGGGTTCCGCAGCAGCTTCGCGCAACCCTCGCTCGGCAGCGCCCATGGAGTCACTCATGGCGACATGGTACGACAATGAACAAATGGATGAGTAGCTCAATCCAGCAGGCGTTCCGGCAACCCGGACCGGCAGAATCGTTCGAAATCTCCGTGGCAAAGTACTAGCCGGGTGCATGTCACCCAGTACTAGCCTGAAGACATGACTTCGAGCCCCTGGACTGCAAGGGTCCTCGTGACCGCGCTCTTGCTGCCGTCACTACTCGGCCTGTCCGGCCGGAGGCACCTACTCCATTCTCGACAGTTACCTGGACTGCTCGATTCATGGGCACTGAGGAGAAGTCAGGCCGTCCTCGTACTCCTGCGAGCCATTGGCAGGCCCGCCAGTAGCCCCTGCTCGAGTTCCCTGGATGACCCGAGACTCCATGTCATCCATGTCATGAGATCAGGCAACTTCTGGCCCGGTTGATTCGTAAGATGTGATGAAGCCCATGGCGATCGCTCATGGGCCGGTTGTGGATCGAGATTGAACCCGGTGGTTCCCATGAAACGATACTTCTCTTCCTTGCTGCTCCTGGCCCTGTCACTGTCCCTCCTCATCGGAGCGCCTCCGGTACAGGGATCGGACCTGGACGACGATGAGGATATTCTGTTCTACCGCTCCGTCGTACCCCTGGACCGGGAAGCCCAGAACTGCTCCCTGGTTTTCAGGGGATGGGTCTACGAACCTGAGCGATCCTCGCTGATCCGGCGGATACTTCTTCGCGGCGTTGCCAAGGGCCTCGGCCTGCCTTCCGGATCTGCCACGGACGAGATGTTCCGCTCCCGAGCAGAGATGTTCCTCGTCGACAGCGAGCGGGGAGAACGGGTAGAGGTTCAGCTCGGCGCCACCGTTCATCCTCTCCCCAAGACCCGATCCAACGGGAGCTTCCACGCCATCAAGCAGGTCAATTCCAGCAGCTTGCCCGGAGCCCTGCCCCAGTGGATCAGGTACCGAGCCAAGACACCTCCTGGCGACTCCCGCCGTTTCGAGGGTGAACTTCAGCTGGTCGAACCCGAGGGGATCGGGGTCATCTCCGACATCGACGACACCATCAAGCAGACCGTGGTCCTCGACCGTAGCGAGATGTTGAAGAACACATTCCTGAGACCTTTCAAGGCCGTATCGGGCATGTCCGTCGCCTACCAGGACCTTGCCAGCAAGGGAGCCATCTTCCACTATGTTTCAGGTTCTCCTCGCCAGCTCTACCCCAGCCTGGTGAGCTTCCTCGACGAGAGTGGATTTCCTCGGGGTGAGCTGCACCTCAAGAGTTCGATCTGGAGCAAGGGCAAGCGGGGCCGGGATGACAGGAGCTCGACCCAGGTTCACAAGATCGAGTCCATCTCCAGGGTCATGGCCCTGCACTCGGGCCGGAACTACATCCTGATCGGCGATTCCGGCGAGCACGATCCAGACATCTACGCCGAGATAGCCCGCCGTCATCCCAAGCGCATTCTGAAGATTCTCATCCGCCGTGCCCCCCACGCCGATGAGAGCCCCGAGCGCTACGCCGAAGTCTTCAAGGATCTGCCCTCCGAGCTCTGGAGCGTGTTCACGGAGCCGATGCCGGCACTGGATATCTGAATCGAACCGCAGGCCGACCGGATGTCCTATTCGAGGGAAGACAGATGAACAGGCAGAAGCTGCTACTCACAGTGGTGGGTCGCGATCGACCGGGCATCATCGAGGAGATCACCCGTTGTGTCGTCAGGCACTCGGGTAATGTTGAGGAGAGCCGATCCACTCGGCTCTCGGGGCAGTTTGCGGCGTTCTTGCTGGTGTCGGTTCCAGCTGAAGCCATGGAGCGATTCCTGGAAGCTATCGCCGGCCAGGATGGCGACGATCTCTCCGTGTCGAGCAGACTGCTATCCGACCCTGGCGCCGGGCCTTCGGGGCTGGTCCCCTACATCCTGGAAGTGGATGGAGCCGACCACGAGGGAATCATTCACCAGGTGGCATCCCTTCTCGCGCCGAAGGGGATCAACATCGCCGAGATGCGCACCTCCGAGCAATTGCGACAAACCGACGTTGGCAAGGAAACAACCGGTCCAAGGAGCTGACGGAGCCCGTGCCGCCTGCGTTCAAAGATCCTCCGGCATCAGCCCCGTTTGGCGCGCGATGCGGGCCAGCATGCGGGGACCGATCTCGACAGCGTCATGAAAGGCCCAGACGAAGTCGGGCCAGCCCTCGCGCTGGAGTACAACGTGGGAACCGCGGGCGGACCGCCGCTTGACCTGCCAGCCCAGCCGCTCGAGGGCCCCGCGCACCTTCCGGGCCTTGCGAGTCCCCCACCTGCTCACGCCGCTTCTTCGAAGGAGACCATGTCCAGAGACGACTCCGCCTCGCCCAGGGACAGCCGATCGGCGACGACGTGCAAGGCCAGCGACTTCACCAGCGCAACCGCCTCCTCCCGGGTCGAACCGTAACCGAGAACGCCCGGCAACTCCGGAATTTCCGCGATCCAGCGTCCATCGTCTTCACGTTCCAGCTCGAGCTTGAGATTCACACCTCCCATGATACCCCCCCCCACCGATCCGGCAAGAGGTACCCGCCTCACCGGAGATCCGGCGTTGAGCACCCCGCTTTCTGACCGCACCCCGACCCAGCGCCAACTCCGGCAGGGACTGCTCGACCTCGTCCTGGACGGCACCACCGCGATGGCCTTCGAGCCGGTGGACTTCATGGCGAAGCTGGCCGCCCTTGTCCCGCGCCCCAGGCACAACACGCTGCGCTTCCACGGGGTCTATGCTCCCAACGCGAGACTGCGCTCCCAGGTCGTCGACCAGATGGCCGCGCCCGAAAGACAGCCCTGCTCGTGCGGCTCCGGAGGTGCCGAGCCGCAGGACCAACAGGCTCTGCTGGCGCCAACTCATCTGGCGCGCGTTCTCAGCGGACGTCTTCACGACAACCCGGGCAGCCTGAAGCCCGCCTCGGGGAGGATTCGCCCTGCCCCCAACGGCCTGCCAGCCACGAAAATCCGACTCACGTCGGCCTCCTCTCTACTTCCCCCGCCCTCCGACCACCTCGTGCCTCTCCGAGGAACGTCCCGCCAGGCCCCGACGTCCCACCCATCGACAGAACCCGCAGTTTGAACTTCCTATCCTCCGCTACGCGGACTTGCGCCGTTCTTCTGCCTCAAGGGCTTTCAGCGCCTGTTCGATCAACAAGGCCGCACACTGAGCCGGCGACAGCCCGAGCTTCTTGCCTCGCTGAATGAGCTTCTTCCAGTCCCTGGCACGAAGTGGGATCGGCCGTTTGATGTCCCACTCCGGCATCGTCGGACGTCCCCCTCGAGAGCGAAGCCTGGCCTCCACTTCCTTGCCGAGGGCTAGCATCCCGAGAGGTCCTTGGGCTGATGCAGTCTCTACCGACTCGACTCGATCGGCGCCGAAGAGCTCCTTGTAACGGGTCTTCTCCTTGTTCGTCAGACGTTTCATCGACCTCACCTCTTTCGTCGTGCCCGCCGGGGCTTTCGGTACTTCGAGATGCCGAAGTACTCGTCTGCCACCACGATCCCGACCTCGCCCTGACGAGCGTCCAGCCCGAAGCGGTGAAGAAAGCTCGACAGCTCCTCCAGATTCTCGGACGTGTGATCCGCCGGGTCCGTATAGGAGGTCACCATCACGGTCACTTCCTCCATGAGCTCGCCTCCACGCTCGTCATCACGCCACACTCCACGCCCTGGTGGAAAGGCTGTTGCGCCTCGGAACAACCGCCCAAGGAGCTGCAGCGCCTCTTGAGTCCATTCCTCTTGATCAATTGGTTTCCCGTCTCGATCCAGACTTGGGATGAACAACGTGACCTGCAGGCTCCCACGCGGAAGATCTGCGTGCAACGATTGCGTCAAGCGTTCCTGTTCCATACTGTCATTCTACCGCTTTCGCTAGCGAAAGTCCTCCCTGCCGCCCAGATGAAACGGGGAGGGGATCGGAGATCCTGTTCCTCAGGGTTCCGCAAGGGGCGGAGGTCCCCTTGCTGTATCTCCTCGGGCAGGCCGAAGCAGTACCTGCCATGGCG
>JAJFLN010000493.1 GCA_021772705.1 Candidatus Cloacimonadota bacterium
CCCGGACCGTGGCCGGAGGCGGCGTTGACGACGGATCGTTCACCATCACCCTGGCCGCCTCGGATCTGGCAGGAAACAACCTGGCCGCTCAGGCCAGCAACAGTACGTTTACCGTCGACACCTCGTCCCCGACAGCAGTGCTGACCTACAGCAAGGTCGGTCAGATCTACGGCGCCGAGACGTTCCTGGTGACGGCTACTTTCAACGAAAGTCTCTCCACTCCGCAGCCAACGATCCTGATCACCGGCGGCGGCGGTAGCGTCGCCAACGATGTGAATCCCGCCAGTTCCATGACCGGAAGTTTGGGTCAGAACGTCTTCACCTTCGCCAGGACCGTGACCGGCGGAGGCACCGATGACGGGACCTTCACGATCACCCTGACCGCCACCGACGGCCTGGGCAACAGTCTGACGGTGCAGCCCTCGAACCGGACCTTCCAGGTCGACACGGCGGTGCCAACGGCCACCCTGACCTACAGCAAGTCGAGCCGCGCCTATTCTGCCGAGACGTTCCTGGTGACGGCCACCTTCGACGACTCCATCACGCCCACACTCCCCACGATCCTGATCACCGGCGGAGGCGGCAGTCCGGCCAACGACATCAATCCCGCCGTGTCCATGACCGGCGCCCTGGGTCAGAACGTGTTCACCTACAGCCGGACCGTGGCAGGAACCAATGTCGATGAGGGCACCTTCGCCATCACTCTCACCGCCACCGATGACGGCGGCAATGCTCTGGCTGTACAGCCGTCGAACAACAGCTTCGAGGTCGACACGGTGGCACCGACGGCCACCCTGTCCTACAGCAAGATCAGTCAGGCCTACGGTGCCGAGACGTTCCTGGTGACGGCGACCTTCGACAACAACCTGCCTTCTTCACCGACCATCGCCCTGTCCGGTGGTGGGGTGAGCACGTCCAATGACGTCTCGGCGACGTCAATGGCCGGGACCCTGGGACAGAACGTTTTCACCTACACGCGGACCGTGGCTGGCGGAGCCGTTGATGACGGGACCTTCACCATCAGCCTGGCTGCGACAGACACGGCAGGCAACGCGTTGACGGCCCAGCCCTCGAACAGGACCTTCACCGTCGACACCCAAAATCCCTCAGTGACCCTGACCTACAACAAGGTGGCCCAGGCCTACGGCGCCGAGACGTTCCTGGTGACGGCGACCTTTGACGAGAATATCCCCTCCGTGCAACCCACCATCGCCATCGCCGGCGGTGCGGGCGACACCTCCAACGATATCTCGACAACCGCCATGACCGGTTCTCTGGGGCAGAACGTCTTCACATTCACCCGGGCGATCGCCGGAGGAAACGTCGACGACGGGACCTTCACCATCACTCTGGCCGGAGCCGACCTGGCCGGAAACGGACTGTCGGCCCAGCCCTCGAACCGCACCTTCACCATCGACACCCGTTCGCCCCAGGCGACTCTGACCTACAGCAAGTCGACCCAGGCCTACCTGGCCGAGACGTTCCTGGTGACGGTCACGTTCGATGAGAACATCACGCCCACATCACCGACGATCCAGATCGCCGGCGGAGGTGGCAGCGCGTCCAACGACGTGTCGGCGACAGCGCTGGCGGGCGCCGTGGGCCAGAACGTGTTCACCTTCAGCCGGACCGTGGTGGGCGGAGCCGTGGATGACGGTTCCTTCGATATCACCCTGACGGCCTCCGATGCCGTAGGCAACGCCCTGACGGTGCAGCCGACGAACCGGACCTTCACAGTTGACACCCGGGCTCCTCAGGCCACCCTGACCTACAGCAAGTCGAGCCAGTCCTACAGGGCCGAGACGTTCCTGGTGACCGTCACCTTCGATGAGAACATCACTCCCACGGCACCCACGATCCAGATCACCGGTGGCGTCGCGGATTCCTCCAACGATGTGACCCCCACGGCCATGACCATCGCCTCGGACCAGCAGACCTGGACCTTCACCCGCACCGTGGCGGGAGGCAACGCCGACGACGGGACCTTCACCGTCACCCTGGGAGTGTCCGACCTGGCAGGCAATCCTCTGACGGTGCAACCGGCCAACAGGACCTTCCTTGTCGATACCCTGGCTCCGACGGCGACTCTGACCTACAGCAATGCCAATCAGCTATATCGGGCCGAGACCTTCACCGTCACTGCCACCTTCGATGACGACATCACACCCACGGCACCGACGCTCCAGATATTCGGAGGCTCCGGTGCTTCCGGCAACGACGTGGCTCCCACGGTCATGGCTGGTGGCGCTGACCAGCGGACCTGGACCTTCACTCGAACCGTCGCGGGTGGCGGCGTCGACGACGGCTCATTCTCCATCACCCTGGCTGCCTCCGATGACGCCGGAAACGCCCTGATCGCTCAGCCCACGAACCGGACGTTCACAGTCGACACGGATGGACCCGGCACGCCTACGCTGACATTCAGCCGAGGCCCCGGGCTGATCGGTCCCGGAAGTCTCTCGGTCAGTGTCTTCTTCGATGAGGACCTGTCCACGAGCTTCACTCCCTCGATCACCTTCAGCGGGGCCGGCGCACCGTTCTTCGGCATTCAATCCATCAGCCGCGTCACGAACCGGCAGTTCGTCTTCACCTACAACGTCGCCGGAACCACATCTCAGGCCGGTGACGCCTGGAGCGCGATCGTCAATCCTTCCAGCGTGGTGGACACGGCAGGGAACGTCCAGACCTCCGCTGCCGGCACTGCTTCGGGAACCGTCGACACTGTCGGACCCACCGTGACTCTTACCTACAACAAGTCCGGTCAGGCCTATGGCGCCGAGACATTCCAGGTCACGGCCCTGTTCGCAGAGGGGATCTTCCCGAGCCTGCCGACAATCCAGATCGCCGGTGGCAGCGGCAGCACGTCCAACGATGTCAGCCCGGGAGCGAACATGTCCGGCAGCATCGGTCAGACCTCCTTCACCTTCAGCCGCACCATCGCTGGAGGCGGGGTCGATGACGGTACCTTCACGATCACCGTGGTCGCAACCGACGGGGCCGGAAACGCATTGACAGTGCAACCGTCGAATCGGACATTCACCGTCGACACCCTGGCTCCCGCAGCACCGACGTTGACGTTCAGTCGCGGCCCGGGTCAGATCTCGGCAGGATCCCTGACCGTGACGGCCAGCTTCACCGACGACCTCTCGGCGACCGTCACGCCTTCGTTGAACTTCTCCGGAGCCGGCGCTGCCCGCTTCGGGTCCGTCGCCACCACACGGGTGGACAACAGGACCATCGTGTTCAACATGACTGTCTCGGGAACCACGGCTCAGTCCGGTGACGCCTACACCGCGACGGTGCCGAAGTCGACAGTGGTCGACACCTCAGGGAATGCCCAGACTGCTGCAGACGCATCGGCTTCGGGCACGGTGGACACCGTCGCCCCCGCCGTGGCGTCCCTGGTTTACAGCAAGGCCAGTCAGGCCTACACCGCCGAGGCGTTCCTCGTCACGGCCACCTTCAACGAGGACATCACCCCCGCAGCCGCAACCATCGCCATCGCCGGCGGCGGCGCCAGCACGGCCAACGATGTGTCGGTCGCCAACATGAGCCAGGGAGCGGACCTCAGGACGTGGACATTCGTCCGCTCCGTCATCGGCGGTGGAAGCGATGACGGTTCCTTCCTGATCACCCTCACCGGCGTCGACCCGGCCGGTAACGGCCTGGCCGCTCAGCCCGGGAATCGTACTTTCACCGTGGACACGCAAGCTCCGGCCGCTCCGGCTCTCACCTTCAGCCGAGGGCCGTCCTTCATCGCCTCCGGGCCTCTCACCGTGACAGCCTCCTTCGCCGAGGCTCTGAGCTCGACCCTGACACCGACGCTGTCGTTCACCGGCGTGGGAGCTTCGCGATTCGGCGGGATCACCACCTCCCGGAACTCGGATCAGCTCTTCGTCTTCAATCTGTCAGTCAGCGGGACCACCGCCGCCGGTGGCGATCTCTACACGGCCACCGTCCCGGCTTCCTCGGTTCAGGACCGGGCTGGCAACTTCCAGACTGCTGCCGATGCCAGTCAGTCCGGCACGGTGGATACGGTGGCCCCGACGGCGACCTTGACCTACAGCAACGCGAACCGGCTCTACCGGGCCGAGACATTCCTGGTGACGGCCACCTTCAGCGAGAGCAGCTTCAGCAGCAACCCGACCCTCACCATCACCGGCGGCGGTGCCTCGACGGCCAACGACCTGGCCGTCACGGCCATGTCCAGCGGCGTCAATGCCTTCACCTGGACCCTCAGCCGGGCCATCACCGGCGGCATTGTCGATGACGGTACCTTCACCGTGACACTGGGGGCCGTGGATTCAGCAGGGAACAGCCTGGTGGTCCAGCCCGGTGCGAACACGTTCACCGTCGACACGGGTATCCCTGATGTGGTCCTGAGCTACAGCAAGAGCGTGTCTGCCGTCGGCCCAGGCTCACTCTTCATCACGGCGACCTTCTCGGAGAACCTGATGACCACACCCAGCCTGAGCTTCGACCGGCCGGGGACGGGCAACGATCTGGCGCCGATTCCCATGGGCTCCACGGGCAGTCCGGCGGTCTGGACTGCCAGCCACGGCATCACGGTGGCGAACGGAACGACCATCCTGGACGGCGTATCCACAGTCGCCGTCACCGGTGCCGTGGACAGCGCCGGCAACCCGGCGAACAGCGCGTCCAATGGCACGGTCATCGTCGATACGACGGGACCGGGCGTGGCCCTGACTTACAGCAAGAACCCCGCAGCTGTAGGCCCCGGATCTCTGGTCATCACTGCCACCTTCGGCGAGCCCCTGATCTCGGTGCCCACCTTGAGCGTCGATCGGCCTGGTTCCGGCAACGACCTGGCCTCCACGGCCATGGCCGGGACCGGTGACACCCGCGTCTGGACCGGCCTCTATACCGTGTCGGCCCAGAACGGCTCCACCATCCTGGATGGAGTCACCACGGCGATCGTCGCTGCCGGCATCGATGCGGCAGGCAACGTGAACCAGCCGGCCACGGGCAACGCATTCACAATCGACACGGCCCTGGTACCGGTCACGCTGGCCTACAGCAAGAACCCGGCAGGGGTGGGGGCAGGAACCCTGTCTCTGACGGCGACATTCGGGCAGACGCTGGTGTCCACTCCCGACATCGCCATCGACCGGCCCGGTGGGGCGAACGACGTCTTCCCGACGGTCATGACCGCTACGGGCGATTCCAGAACCTTCCTTTTCACCTACTCCGTTCAGGTCCAAAATGGGTTCACCGTATTCGACGGTGCGACCACCGTGTCCTTCACCAACGCCCTCGACGGCGCAGGCAACGGAAGCGCTCCGCCGGCGAACGGAACGTTCACGGTGGACACGGTCCAGCCCACCGTGGCTCTGAGCTACAGCAAGAACCCTGCGGCCGTAGGCCAGGGCACGCTGGGAATCTCCGCTACCTTCAGTGAGAGCATCACGGCGACACCCACGATCGGCATCGATCGGCCTGGCAGCGGAAACGATGTGACGGCAGCGGCGATGACCGCAACGTCAGACGCCGCTGTCTGGACCTACGACTACGGTGTCCTGGACGGAAACGGCACCACGATCCTCGATGGAAGTGCCGCAGTCGCTCTGGCAGCCGCGGCCGACCTGGCAGGAAACCCGGCCCAGACTCCCACTGGAGCCTCCTTCGTGATCAACACGGCGGATCTCCTGGTGAACCTCACCTACGACAGGAACCCGGCGGCAGTTGGACCGGGACCCCTGACTCTGTCGGCGAACTTCTCTGCCGACGTTGTCACCACACCCAGTGTCGCCATCGATCGGCCCGGCACTGGCAGCGACCTACCTGCCACGGCCATGTCTCCGACAGCCAGCCCCCGGGTCTGGACTCTGGTCTACAACGTGGCGGTCCAGAATGGGTCCACCGTTCTGGACGGCACCGCCACGGCGGCGATCACCGGCGCCCTCGATGCCGCCGGAAATGTGAACGAGCCCGCCACGGGTGGTAGCTTCGTCGTCGACACGACGGGGCCCGATGTTGCGGTCACTTACAGCAAGGATCCTGCTCGAGTCGGTACGGGCTCGCTGATCCTCACGGCGACCTTCTCCGAGAGTCTCTCCGTGACACCGACCCTGGCCATCGATCGACCGGGTACGGGCAACGACGTCGGTGCCAGCCCGATGGTGGCTGGCGGGTCCGGCGCTGTCTGGACCTTCACCTACTCCGTGGCTCAGCAGAACGGGACCAATGTCCTGGATGGCTCGGTCACCGCCACCGTTGCCGGAGGCCTGGACGCCGCAGGGAACGTGAACGGGCCTCCGACTGGCAACCTGTTCGTCGTCGAGACGGTGCAGCCCTCCGTGGCCCTGAGCTACAGCAAGAGTCCGGCGGCCGTTGGCGTCGGGACTCTCTCCGTGACGGCCACCTTCAGCGAGACCCTCGCTTCTACGCCGGTCCTGGGAATCGACAGACCCGGGACGGGGAACGATCTCTCTCCCTCCGGGATGACGGCAACTCCGGACCCCCTGGTCTGGACAGCGGTCTACTCCGTCTTGAACCAGAACGGATCTTCCATCCTGGACGGATTGGCCACGGCGACGGTCAGCAGCGCCCTCGACCTGGCGGGCAACCTGAACCTGCCCGCCACGGGCTCCACCTTCACGGTGGATACGATCCGGCCGGCGACCTTGCTCACCTACAGCAAGTCCACCGCTGCTGTCGGGACTGGCGCTCTCACCGTGACGGCCACATTCAGTGAGGTCCTGGGTTCCACTCCGGCCATCACAATCGACAGGCCGGGAACCGGAAACGACGTGGCCGTGGCGGCCATGTCCCCCACGGCGATCCGGGAGGTCTGGACCTACGTCTATAACGTGACGGCCCGGTCCGGGACGACCCCCGACGATGGCACGGCCAGCGTCGTGATTGGAAATGCATCGGACCTGGCGGGCAACCTGGCAACGGCTGCATCGAACGCAACATTCCTGGTGGACACCACCGGGCCCCTGCCGGCTCTGACCTACAGCAGCGGCTCGGGACCCGTGGGCGTGGGTACCCTGGTGATCACGGCAACCTTCGACGAGAATCTCGTCGCCACTCCCTCCATCGCAATCGATCGACCGGGTACGGGGAACGACGTGACGGCGACGGCAATGACGGCGACAGCAGACTCCCGGATCTGGCTCTTCAACTACAGCGTCATCGCCAGTAGCGGCACGGCTCCCGCCGATGGCACTGCTCTGGTTACTCTGTCGGGAGGACTCGACGCCGCAGGGAACACGAACCGGCCCGGGACCAACGCCTCGTTCTCGATCCAGACAGGCGGTCCCGATGTGGCCCTGACCTACAGCAAGCCGACGGCCGCCGTCGGCCTCGGCACCCTCCAGATCACGGCGACATTCACGGCGCCGCTGGTCGTCGCGCCCACCATCGCTGTGGATCGGCCGGGCACGGGCAATGATGTGACCGCCTCCTCCATGATTCCGACGGCCCAGACCTCGGTCTGGAGGTTCGATTATTCCGTAATCGCCGCCAACGGATCCGCACCGGCCGACGGACTGACCACCGTGTCCGTTACTGGCGGCAGGGACGCCCAGGGCAACCTGAACTTGCCGGCCACGAACCGGTCCTTCACCGTCGACACCGCCGGACCTGCTGTGGCCCTGAGCTACTCTCGAGATCCGGCAAATGTGGGAGCCGGTCCGCTGATCGTGACGGCCACCTTCGACGAGTCGATCACCGCAGCCCCATTGCTCGCAATCGATCGCCCGGGCACCGGGAACGATCTCTCGCCCATACCCATGCTCGCATCCGGCGACGCTCGGATCTGGACTGCCACGTATCTCGTGCTGTCCCGAAATGACACCACCATCCTGGACGGCCAGGCCACGGCGGCCGTGACCGGAGGCCGCGACGGCGCAGGTAACGTGAACCGTCCCGCCACGGGTGGTCAGTTCACCATCGTCACCGGCGGCTCGCAGGTCACCCTGTCTTACAGCAAGGACCCGACAGCCGTACCCTTCGGATTCCTTCGGATCACGGCAACCTTCACCCGGCCCATCGTGACGACTCCGAAGATCGCCATCGACCGCCCCGGGTCAGGTAACGACGTGCCGCCATCGGCCATGCGAGCCACGGCAGATCCAACGATCTGGACGTTCGACTACCTCGTCTCTATCAAGAGCGGCACGGATCCCGACGACGGTCAGGTGTCAGTGTCCATCACCGACGCTCTCGACATTCAGGGCGAGCTGTCCGGGCCTCCCGCCAACCCGTTCTTCACCGTCGACACCGCGGGGCCGACGGTTGCCCTGACTTTTGACAGGGATCCGGCATCCGTTCCGGGCGGTCCCCTTTCCATCACGGCCACCTTCTCCGAGACACTGGTGACGGTGCCCATGATCCGGATCAACAGGCCGGGGTTGAACAACGATGTGGCCGACACGCCCCTGACTCCCGGAGCCAATCCGCTGGTATGGAACTACGTCTACTCCGTGATCCCCGAGGCGCCCAACGGTCCCGCCGACGGCTTGACCACCGTGGAGATCCTGGGTGGCCAGGACCGGGCCGGGAACCAGAATGGCTCACCGACACCGGGCAGCTTCACTGTTGATACCCGGTCGGCCCGGCTGGCAGCCGGACCCTGGCAGGGACCGGCCGGATTCGCTCCGGGCCAGAGCTTCCAGGTTCAGGTAGCTCTTCGGAACGTGGGTCAGATCCGAATTCTCGTGGATGCCCTTCAGCTCACCGTGGGCCAGGGTCAGGTTCAGACGGCCCTCTCCAGTCCACAGCCTTCCTCACTTCAGAGCGGGGCCGAGGTGCTGCTGACCTTCGGCGTCACCGTCGACGCCCAGGCGGCAACGGGTCCCGTTCAGGCTGTGCTGACCGTGACCGCTCGCAACGGCCAGACCGGTGGGGACGCCAGCCTGACTCAGACACTGACGCCACAGCTCTCCATCCAGCAGCCGACCTCGGTCCTGCTCCAGGTGGCGACGGGCAACAACTATCTCTCCTTGCCGGTCCAGCCGGTGGGTTCTCAGGGGGCGGCCTACAACGCCTCGGATCTGGCCAGGGACTCCGGCGCCGCCGCAGTGTTCGAGCTGGCTCCCGGCGGACTCGGCTCCAACACCTTCCGCCCCTATCTGGCCGGCAGTCCCGGTGGCTTCCCGATCCGGGGCGGCGCGGGTTACCTGGTCATCATGCAGCGGCCTTCCAGGGCCTTCGGTCTCACGGGCCAGAGATGGGCTTCCGAGACTCTCACGGTTCAACTCCGCCCTCCCTACACGCTGGTCGGATATCCCAGAGGCGTGCCTGCAGGGGAGTCGGCAGAGAGCCTGAGGGCTCGTGCTGGCGCCTCCTACATCGGCCGGCTGGTTCCCGGTTCCGGCGGCAGGAAGCAGTTCCAGGTCTATCTGCCGGGCCTCACTCCCGACTTCCCGATACAATCTGGCGATGCCTATCTGGTCCCGTCGACATCGGTGAAGAGCATCCGGCTGCCCGAGACTCCCTGATCGACAGGCCGCTGTCACTCCCCCTCGACTCCAGTAGACGAATGACACGGTGCCTCATCCAGATCCGGGGGAGATTTCACTCCCCGGAGGGACGATTAGCTCCCCCCGAGAGGGCGCCGATGGTCCCGGCGTCGGGCAGCAGGTCAGTCCTGGCTGCCTTGTCGCAGCAGCCGCAGGGCATTGAGGACAACCAGCAGAGTCGAACCTTCGTGAAGCACCACGGCCGGGCCGATACCCAGTCCGAAGATCGTCGTCGGGACCAGGATGGCTACCATCCCGAGACTGATCCAGAGGTTCTGAGCGATCACCCGTCTGGCTTGACGGCTCAGATCAATCGCAAAGGGAAGCTGCCGCAGATCGTCGGCCATCAGCGCCACGTCCGCTGTCTCCAGCGCTGCCGGAGAGCCGGCGGCTCCCATGGCGATTCCCACCGTTGCCCGGGCCATGGCCGGAGCGTCGTTGTACCCGTCGCCGATCATGGCCACCCGGTCCCCGGACCGTCGCATGTCGTCCACGTATCGGGCCTTCTCCACCGGTAGCAGACCGCCTCGAACCTCCTCGATGCCGATCTGCTTCGCCACCACCTCGGCAACGGAGGGGCTGTCACCGGAGAGCATGACCACCCGGGTGATTCCCTTCCGCCGCAGGTCCGATACAACCTGACGAGCTGCCTCTCTTGGACCATCAATCAGGCCCAGAACACCCAGGAACCGATCCCCTCTACGGACCACCATGCAGGTCCGGGCAGACTCCTCGAGGGACTTCAGATGGGTCCGAATCTCCTCCGGCAGTCCCGAGCCGT
>JAJFLN010000494.1 GCA_021772705.1 Candidatus Cloacimonadota bacterium
CAGGCGACGTGGGTGCCCTGGGGGTGGAGCAACGATTCGGCCATTTCTTCCTGGCCCACGTCTCACTCCTGCCTCGCTTTCAAGGCCGAGGCCTGGGCAGCCGCGTCATCGGAGACGTGATCGCCACGGCGGACCAGCAGGGTCTGCCTGTACGTCTCTCGGTCCTGCGACCCAATGTACCGGCCGCTCGACTTTATGAGCGGCTAGGATTCCAGACCATCGGCGAGGAGAAAGTCCGGTTCTATATGGAGCTCCGGGCGGGGCATGACCCGGCGGCCCCCCTCCCCTACCGGCAGGGCGTGGGAGCCATCGTGACCCGCGACGACGGCCTGGTCCTGGGCTGCGAGAAGACCGCCGCTCCCGGCCTGTGGCAGTTTCCCCAGGGCGGCATCGATGGAGACGAAGAACCGGATGACGCGCTGCGTCGCGAGCTGCGGGAGGAGATCGGCACTGACCGGTTCCGGATTATCAAGCGAGCCGGCAGCAAGACCGGATACGAGTTTCCCGCCGCCGTCCGCCGCGCCAAGGGCCGCCGTGGTCAGGAACATGTCTGGTATCAGGTCGAGTTCGAGAAGAGTGCCGGTCCGGAACTGCACCGGGGAGACGGCGAGCTGGGCGACTGGCAGTGGATGACCGCCCGGGACCTGGTCCGCCAGGTCATCGACTGGAAGAAGCTGGCTTACCGGGAGGCCTGCCGATTGCTGGACCTTCCCTGCCAGATCCCGGACGAGCTAGTTTCCGTCCGGAAACTCCCAATCCGTTCGGCCCGAGCCTGAGGCCTCCTGATCTCATGATGCGACCCGATGCCGGCACTCAGCATGACGCGGTCTCCTCGCTTCGGCGACGGCTGGAGGAAGCGGCCGCCAATCGGATGGTCCCCCTGAACCGGCTCCTGACCTGGTGCGGGGGTGAAGAGCTCCTTCGGGGACTTGTGGGCCTCAAGGGCGCCGAAGACCTCTTCCTCCGAGGCGAACGGCTGCTGGCTGTCTGGGGGATTCCGTTGCCCCACATCCCGGCACTGGGTGGCTTGCAGCTGGGGACCCGTTCCTCGCCGCACTCGAAGGATCTGCTCCGTCTGCTTGGCCATGCCTGCCAGGCCCTCTCGACCGGGGACGGCCCGGTCCACTTCGATCCCTCTGCCTGGCGACCCATTGAACCGGACGGCTCCGGTCCCGGGGGTCACCGGTTCTCCGGGAGGTTCGTTTTCCTCGACAGGACAGTCGGCCTGGATGTGGAGATCAAGACTGGTTGCCGCTCTGGAAGCCTGGCAGATCGCCAGCTCCCGTCGCTGCTGGATCTACCGGAGCTGCAGCTGGCTACGGCGACGGCGGAGATGACGGCGGCGGATCAGCTCATGACTCTGATCCGGGACGGGACAAGCAGCGAGCGGCAGTCCTGGGCAGTCGATCTTCTCTCCACTCTGATCCGCCACGTCAGGATGGACGGAGCCACTCTGGGGCAGGCCCTGGAGTGTGCCCTTCTGGAGGCGTCGATGACGCCCCGCTCGGGAGCCCACGACGCGATGCGGCGGCTTCAGGATCGCCAGGGCGATCTCACGAAGATTCTCCAGTTCTGCCGCCCTCCCCTGGAGGCCATGGGCCTTGGCCTGCCTCCAGCCATGACCTGGCCTCCGGCAGGTCCGTGGCAGCAGACGGGACACTGGCGGTACGGATGATCACCGGAGTCGACTGCTCGCCGAGCCCGTCTCGCTCAGGTTCTGACGGGTCCGTTGCTTCCGGGTCTCCAGGGCCTCGAGGGAGCAGTCACTCCACCGATGGCCGTGACCCGCCTCGCCCGCCATGGTGGCCATCTCGGGACAGTCTTCCAGCAGACTCTTCCAGCTGTTCTGGATCCACTGGTGCAATCGCTTCGTCTGTTCGTTGGGCTCCATGGAATTCATCCTCCGTGACCCGAGGCTACTGGGTCGGCAAGACAGTCTTCAGCACCCGATCCGCCAGGGGAAAGGAGACATTGAAGTTTCCCCGGGTCATCAACTTCGGATCGTGATGAATCCTGTGGTGCTCACGAACGAGCCGGGCAAACAGGGACCGGCCCACCCTCGATTCGGTCGGCCAGTGATGCACCGTGTGGAACCACTCATAGATCACGTAATAGAGAGTGACGCTCAGGGCGAAGAGCACCGCCAGGTTCCAGCTGACCAACCAGCCCGCCAGCAGGGGAACCGGAACTCCGACGGCAATGAAGACCGGGTAAAAGAGCGGGTGCGCCAGGACGTGATAGAGCTCCCGCGGGTGACGTACCTCCATGTCCTTGTCGGTGAAGATGACGTGGTGCTCCGTGGCATGCCGCAGGTAGGGCCACATCAGGTAGGGCGAGGGGTGGTGCATCCAGCCCTGATGGACCCACCACTCGACGAAGTTGGCGAAGACGATGAACAGGGGAACAGCGGCCCACTCCCAGATCCGAGGCTGATCCAGAAGGGCCCAGCTGAGGGCCATCACGATCAGTCCCACCAGGTTGATCGCCAGGAAATGGACACGACCGTCGTACCAGGCAGGAATTGCATCCATGAACAACTCACGTTTCTCTTCCCGCTTCATCTTGAGCTCCCTCCCTCGACCTCCGGCTGGGCCCGATCCGGGCTGGACCGGGACGCCACCTGGACAGCCGATCCTACCACGTTCGAGAGAACGGGACAGGGCAATCTGGCCGATGGTGTTCCGCGCCGGCGGAGCCGGCCGTGGTAGGATTCGGTCTGGATCTTCCACGCCCCCGGCAGCGGCTGACCGAATGACTGGGCGCCGGGTCTGACAGGCCATATCCATGAAGAAAGCTTCCAAGAGCAACAGTCCCAGGCCCTCCGATGAGGACGAGACTCACAGGTACCGTTACAAGCGTCTTCTTCAGGCCACCTGCAGGTTGAACCAGGAGCACGACGTGGATGCCCTGCTCCACTTCCTGGCGGAGGCGGCCTCGGATCTGACCGACGCCGATCGCGCCTCGGTTTTTCTCACCGAGCCGGCGCAGCAAGACCTGGAAGCCCGGGTGGCCCTGAAGTCCGATCTGCCCCTGCGGGTCAAGGCCGGCAAAGGCATCGCGGGCCACGTCTGCGAGACCGGCCAGCCACTGATCATTCAGGACGTCTACTCCGACCCCCGGTTCAACCCGGAGGTGGACAAGCTGACCGGCTACACGACGAACAACATGGCCTGCGTCCCGATCCGCCATCTGTACCGGACGCCCATCGGCGTCTTCCAGGTATTGAACCGCCGCTCGGGCGAGTTCAGCGATGCCGACATCGACATCCTCCTCGGCCTGGGGGCTCACGCTGCTATCGCCCTCGACGGCGTCCAGGCCTGGGCGGAGCGAGAGCGGGCCATTGATGGCCTGACCCGGACCAAGCGAGAGCTCACGGAGCGCCTCGGACAGCTCGACACGCTCTACACTCTGGAGACGGCCCTCAACGAGGAGCAGGACCCGGAGCAATTCCTCCAGGTGGTCATCCACCAGCTGGCCAAGGTCTTCGGAGTGGAGGCGGCATCGCTGCTCCTGCCGAAACAAGAGAGGGAAGTGCTGCACTTCCTCGCCGCCAGCGGTCCGGCCTCGAAGGGAATTCACGAGCTGGAACTGAACCGGGACGAGGGCATCGCTTCCTGGGTCCACCGGAACGGAGTGCCCGTGCTCTGCAATGCTCCCGACACGGACCCACGGTACTCGTCCCGCGTCTCGGACCTGATGGGTTTCCGGACTTACAACATCCTTTGTGTCCCCGTCGTCGCCGGGGAGATCCGGCTCGGTGCGCTGGAGCTTTGCAACCGGATCGGAGGCGAGTTCTCGGAGGGGGATCTCCGTTCAGCCATCCTCCTGGGCCGCAACCTGGGCTCGGGGCTGATCAAGCGGGAGGAGCGGCTCAAGAATCAGGCTCGCTCCCGGATGGCCACCCTGGGGCTCCTGGTAGAGGGCATCGCCCACGACCTGAAGTCGCCTCTGGGGAGCATCCTGCAGGCCGTTCCCCTCCTGAGCAGCCAACGAGCGAACCCGGCGGGAATCGAGCGGATCTCTGGTATCATCGATCGCCAGACGCGGCGCTGCCTCTCTCTGACGGAGGACGTCCTGGACTATGCCCGCGGCACCTTTGCCTATGACATCCAGCCAGTACCGGCCCGCCAGCTCCTGGATGACCTGCAGGAAGGGGTGCAGCACGAGATGCGGAACCGGGAGATCCAGCTGGACGTGGAGCTGATCGACGAACCGACGGTCCGGGCCGATCGAAGGCGTATGTGCCGGGTTTTCACGAACATCGTCCTGAACGCAGCCCGGGCCATTCAGAAGAAGGGCACCATCCAGATCACGGTTCTCGGCAAGGACGATGAGGCGCTCTTTGCCTTCGAGGACTCCGGCCCCGGAGTGCCGGCAGAGGTCCGTGACCAGATATTCGAACCCTTTGTCTCCAGCTACGAGAGCACCGGGCTGGGACTCTCGGTCTGCCGTCGTATCGTGGAGGATCATGGTGGACGGATCTGGCTCGACGTCGACCACTCACCGGGAGCCTGCTTCAGTGTTGCCCTGCCCATGGCCTCCAGCACCAGCCCGGCCAGCAAGTCCTGACCCATCGGGAGCGCCCCCCATGGCCGACCTGAAACCGACCCGCTCCCGGGATAGAGAGCCTCCGGCGGAAGAACCCTCCGACGACCATTCCGTCGTCCTCGGTCCAGCTGGGTTCTTCAAGCGGGCGACGGAGTGCGCCATGCAGGCCATGGTGTACATCTCGCTTCACGCCAGCCAAGGACGACCTGCTTCAGCCCTCGAGGTGGCCCGCAGCCTCAACCTGCCTCACCCATTCTTGCTGACGGCACTCAGAACCCTCGTCGAGCGGGGGCTCCTCAAGTCCAGCCGAGGCCGGTCCGGGGGCTTCGTCCTCTCCCGTCCGGCAAGGGATATCTCCCTCCATCAACTGTCGCTGGCCATGAACGACTCTCCTGTCCACAAGGGCTGCATGCTGGGCCAGCCCGAGTGCGACCCGGATCAGCCCTGTCCCATGCATGAGTTCTGGAGCCATCTTCAGGAGACCTTTGCCAGAGAGATGAAATCCACCTCGATTCAGTCCCTGGCTGATGCACTGGCCGAAAGCGACCGATACCGTCGGCGGGGCTGACCGCCGCCGACCCGGTTGCTCCGGCAGCGCCAGGGTCGACGCAGGGATCGGCCGGAGGCGCAGGAAGTGATAGTCTCTGGCCTACAGATCGACGCCGCCTCTTCCCATGCCAGAACTCCTGACCGAACCCCGCCCTGGACCCGAGAAAGCCCTCCGGCTCCTGCTGGCGGGACTGACACTGGTGCTGCTGGCTGGCCAGGTGGACACCGGGAACAGGGCCTGGAACATCACCCCGCCGCCAGCCCTGATCACCACCGTCTTCCTTTCCTGGCTTGCGGTCAAGATCGCCTGGGCGCCCATTCCATGGAAGGAGGCCCGCCTTCGTGCCGCCGACCTGGTCATCGGTTTCACCATGGCCGGCGCCCCGGCTTCGGCGACCCTGAGTCTCCAGCTCCTGCTGACTCACTACGGCCTGCAGCTCCTGCTGCCTTCTCTCGCCTCCGGATCCGCCGACGCCAAGGGGGGGCCTCGGGCCATCCAGCCCTTCCGCCTGCTGGCGTCGAGCTTCGCGGCCCTGATCCTCCTGGGGACGCTGCTGTTGACTCTCCCGGGTGCCACGGTTGAGGGAAGGTCTCTGCCCGTTGTCGATGCCCTGTTCATGGCCACCAGCGCCGCCTGCGTCACGGGCCTCAGCGTCCTGGACGTGGGGCAGCAGCTGAGCCGGTTCGGACAGATCGTCATCCTGATACTGATTCAGGTTGGAGGACTGGGAATCATGACCCTCTCGGCCGGGAGCGTGTTTCTGCTGGGTCGACGGGTCGCCATGCGAGACAGGCAAGTCATGCAAGAGGTGCTCGATTCGGCAGACCTGACGGAGTTGAACCGGATCACCACCATGGTGGTGAAGGGAACTCTGCTGACGGAGGCCGTCGGAGCGGTCCTACTCACCACCGGATTCCTCCTCAGAGGCCGGGGTCTGGCGGAGTCGATCTGGCTCGGCACGTTCCACGCCATCAGCGCATTCTGCAATGCCGGGTTCGCCCTCTTCAGCGACAGCCTGGTCGGCCTGAATGACGACTTCCTGATCCTCTCGACCGTGATGGCTCTGATTGTCATCGGAGGCATCGGCTTCTCGGTGCTGACAGACCTGGGAGACGATCCCCTCCATCGGCGAGGGAGCTGGAGCATCCACACCCGTCTGGTCCTGGCGACCTCCGGCGTCCTGCTCGCCGGGGGCGCCTTGTTCTTCTTCTTCTCCGAAGGAGGAGCTTCCCTGCAGTCCCAGCAGCCTGCCCTCCGGGCCATGAGCGCGAGCTTCATGGCCGTCACGGCCCGGACGGCGGGATTCAACACGGTGCCCATGGCCGAGCTCTCGGCGGCAGCGGTCCAGATGATGCTCATCCTGATGTTCATCGGTGCTTCGCCGGGTTCCACGGGCGGCGGAATCAAGACCACCACCCTGGCGGTGATGCTCCTGGCGATCCGCCAGCTCGCCTCCCGGGAGCAAGGCGCGCTGATGGGCCGCAGCATCCCGGACTCCACGTTGATGAGGGCATTTGCCATCACCTTCATCAGCTCCGGCCTCATCATGCTCTTCACTCTGCTACTCTGTCTCACCGAGCAGGCGCCGCTGCAGCAGATCTTCTTCGAGGTCATCAGCGCCGGAGCCACGGTAGGACTGTCCCTGGGCCTGACACCTGACTTGACCGACACGGGAAGGCTGCTCGTCACGGTCCTGATGTTCATCGGCCGGATCGGTCCCCTGTCGCTGGCGCTGGCCCTGGGTGGCATGGATCGCACGGCCCTGGTCCGCTACCCCGAGGCCCGGATACTGGTCGGATAGGAGGAAGTTCAAATGCAGATCGCCGTGATCGGACTGGGCCGCTTCGGAGCCAAGGTGGCGGAGGTCGCCGCGTCCCGGGGAGCCGATGTACTAGGAATCGATTCGAAGATGGATATCTGCGAGGCCATGAAGGACCGGGTCTCCCAGGTGGTAGCCTTGAACTCCACCGATGAGAAGGCCATGCGTGCCGTGGGAGTCCAGGATGTGGACGTGGCGATCGTCGCCATCGGCACCGACGTTCAGTCGGCGATCATGACCACCTCGATTCTGCACCGAATGGGCGTGAACCGGATAATTGCCAGAGCCATCCAGTCTCTGGAGGGAGACATCCTCAAGGAAGTGGGCGCCACGGAGGTCCTCTTCCTGGAGGACTACATGGGCACCCAGATTGCTCTCAGGATCATCTCGCCCCATATCGTGGACCGCATGCCCCTGGGTCCGGATTACATCCTGGCCCACGTGAGTCCCCTGCCGGAGTTCGTGGGTAAGACCTTGAGCGAGATCAACCCGAGGGCCACCTACGGCCTGAACGTGATCGCCATTCGCAGGCGGGTTCCGGCCCTGACGGAAGAGGGCGAGAGTACCTTCCAGTTCGAC
>JAJFLN010000495.1 GCA_021772705.1 Candidatus Cloacimonadota bacterium
TTGTTGTAGTGGGGCTCAGCCCCACACCCCGTTGGGGGAGCCAGCTCCCCCAAACCCCCATTTGGACTGGTGGGACTGAGAGTGGTGATGAACACTTGAATGACATACGAAAGCTCGACCTGTTCATCCGGGTCCAGGGGCCAATGGCCCCTGGCGGGAGTTCGAGGGCGGAGCCCTCGTTTTCAAACATTCCTTCCACTAATTCATGGGCATTGGCACTAAATGCCCCTGTCTTGCCCAGAGGCTAGAGACCAGGCCGCCATTTGGCGGACCACTCGTACCAGGACGTCCGGGCGATCGCTGTAGAGACGATCGACTCCGGCTTCGATGAGGCGGCGCATGGTCGGTTCGTGGTTCACAATGCCGGCGCCGACTTCCATACCCGCGGCATGGGCACGGTTCACCACTCTGGCCGTGACGAAGGGGGTGGGCAGGTTCAGCACTGTTACGCCGGCATCGAGAGCGGCCTCGACCTGACGGAAGGGACGGATGACGATCAGGTCTCTCTCGATCTCTGGCGCCTGCTGGCGGGCCAGGGCGATCAGGCGGGGTCGAAACGACAGAAGGGCGCAGTCCTTTTCCTGGCCGAGGGATCGGATGATCTCCAATGCAGGCATCAGCGCCTCTGGTGACTCCTCTTTCAACTCGATCTGGGCTCGCCCCCTTCCCCGGATCAGCTGCAGGGTCTCGGTCAGGGTGGGAATCCGCTCGGGTCCAGTGCAGTCCGGGCGACTGGCTCCAGCGTCGAGCTTCTTCAACTCCGCCAGCGTCATCTCGGCGATGGCGCCGCTGCCGTTGGTGGTCCGGTCCACCGTCGGGTCGTGGTGGACCACCACCTGCCCGTCTCGGCTCAGGTGAATATCGAACTCCACACCGTCGGCCCCCAGATCCAGGGCGAGCTTGAAACCGGCCAGAGTGTTCTCCGGTGCCAGAGCCAGGGCGCCTCGGTGGCCGAAGGCGAGGGTCCTCCGACAGGACATCACCACTCCGACGGGGTGGTGGTGAGACGCCAGAAGGGGATGAATTCCGGCCAGATGGAGTTGAGCTGTTCGTCCAGGACCCGGGCGTTGGCGTAGGTGATATTGATCATCCTGTAGTTGTCGGCTCCGTAGGTTCTCTTGGGGAAGCCTAGCTTCTCCGCCAGGGCCTGTTTGGCCTGAGCGATGTACTTGTTGACCACTTCCTGAGGAGCCACGGCGAAGCGGGTCTTGTCCTCCGGAGCCATGACGCCCTTGAAGACGAAGTTGCCATCGTAGCCCTTGGCCCGGACCCAGACGATGGCCTTGATAGTCTGATCCAGGATGATCCGCTCGATCTGCTTCTCTCCGATCAGAGCTTTGATGGTGCTCAGTCCGCCCATGTGGGACAGGATCATGGGGCCCACCTTCGTCGGGTCGGCCCGGTAGACGTTGTCCACCCCCAAGATCTCCCGAATGCTTCCCTCGATGGGGACGTGGAAGCGCCTGGCGCCGATGACGGCCTCCATGTTGTCGATGACGATATCGTCCCTCAGTATCCGAATCTGAACATTCGGCAACCCGGCTCCCAGTCCCCGTAGCTGAGGGGCATCTGCCTGGACGTCCATCAGCTCGATCCAGGCGTGGCCATCCACATGAGGCAGGCGCCCTTCCACCCTGGCTCCGATGGAGGCCGTGCCCGTGACGGTGATGCTCTTGTCCTTCGGGACGAAGCTCTCGACCCATCGAGTCAGTTGCCACCGATCGGCCAGAGCGACGGCGGTGATCCGACGCTCATTCCAGGGGTCCTCGACCAGGACATCGAGGCGGATCGGGTCGTCGTTGAGACGCAGGGCGAAACCCTGGGTCGCAGCGGAGGTGGTTCCCATGTGGAACCCGCCCTCGCTCCTGAGGTGAAGGGGAACATCCTTCAAGACCGTGTCCACCCTCAGCCCCGACAGATCGGCGTCGATGATCGGTTTGGCGCCTGGCAAGATGGTGGCCCGTATGGCGGCTCGAGTTCCCCCAAGATTCAGAGGGATGTCCATGCCTCGGGTTGTGATGGTTGCCTGGGCCTCCGCAAGCTCCAGAGTTTGCTCCACGATTGATCTCTCGCTGGAGTGGCCCAGGTTCAGGCCGAGCCGGATGTCTGCCGTGGGGCGGTACTTCTGAATCCGGGTCCGGATGTCCGGAGAGAGCCGGGCGATCACCTCCTCGAGACGGTTCAGTCGTGTCACCAGGCTTGCCCAGGACCGTCCCGGCTTCAGGAGCGATGCGGCCTGGCCCTTGATGGCAGTTCTGCCGCCGGGGAAGCCGATGGTTCCGGTCAGGTCGACGCCGCCCCTCAGGGTCCCTCGGGCTTCAATCCGAGTCTTGATCTCGGCGCCATCCAGGTTCACCGGCGGCAGCCTGGCAGCCAGAGAGAGGGGGAGCAGCGCCGCCACGGAAGCGAGATCCGGGATGTCGCTCTGGATCTTCAGGTTCAGATCACCCTGTCCATACAGGTCGTCACCGGAGGCCGAGATGCCCAGCTCCAGCGCGGGATGATGAGCTCTGAGGCGAAACAGGGCCCTGGCGTCCTCGAGATCAGCCGCGGCACGTGCCTCGAGGCCGATCCGGCTGCCTTCGAGGATCTTCTGCAATTGACGGGCCCTGTCGGGAGGCAGCAGTTTCATCACACGGGTCAGGTCGATACCGGTTTTGTCCGCCGTCCGCAGGTGCAGCCGGGCGCCAGTCTTCCGATGGAGTTGCAGATCCAGTGACAGTGCCACTGGGCCGGCATCGATTCGGGTTCGGGGAATCCGGATGCCGTCCTGATCGACGGACAGCTCCAGCGTCGATACGGCAAGATCCAGGGGAGCCGTTCCTGCCCGGAAACCCTCGATAGACAGCTTGGAGGAGAAGGAAGGCCCCGCCGCCGACAGTCGGGTGTCCACATGGAATGCGACCCGGGCGTCGGGTGAGACTTCATGACGGGCCATCTTCTGCTGCACCGAGGTGGGCGCCAGGGCGGCCACGCTGGAGAGGGGAACCGAGCCCTGCTCCGGCGCCAGCTCCAGCCGGGCCTCGAGGGCAGGAGATTCCAGCAGCGACAGGATTGCCAGATCGACGCCGACGGGCAAGTTTCCAATCCTGGCCCTCAGATTCCGGGTCGAGAATCCCTTCTGAATCTCGAACTCCGCTCCTCCTGAGAGTCCAGCGGGGTGGGGACCGGCGGCCAGTTCAATCTTCTGAAAGTCGATCGCCAGCTCCATCCTGGCTTCGAGCAGCTCCTGGATCTGCTTCAGGACTGCCGGGGCCTTCTGGAAGACGAGCTCCTCCAGCCTAGGGAGGTCGATCTTCTTCTTCAGCTTCTCTACTGCTTTCCAGTTGATCCGGTCCAGGGGGCGAAGGGAGGTCGTGGGGACCAGGAACTGGGTGGCCTTGATGCCGCCGGTGGTCCGCTTCAGCCGGGCGATCTCCTGCTTGAACTCCTTGCTCAGCTTCTTCAGGGGTCCGAACCCCTTGGGGTTCTTCAGGGAGGTCAGTTCCCTCGGATCTCGCAACCGATTTACGCGCATCAAGCCCGAAGCCGAAGCGCCGCCGCTCATGCGCAGTACGACCTTTCCCGACAGTCCGGGTGGAGCCTTGGGGAGGGGCAACAGGGAGAGATCGGGTGTCTCGGCATCGAGAGCCCATGCGAGCCGGGGCGCGGATCGCACGTCTTCCAGAGTGGCCGAGAGGGCTGCCCTGGCGCCGAGGGCCCGGGCCTTGAGTCCATAGAGTCGTAGGCTGGTGGTGTCGAAGTTGAGACGCTCCAGATCGAGCTCCACCGTACCCTTGGGGGTCACGACGGCCAGGCCGGTTGCGCTGGCCCAGCCAGACAAGAGCGGCAACTCCCGGGTGCCACGGGCGTGGAGGTCTGCCTTGATCACTCCTTGACCCTTGATCCGCTCCAGGCCATTTCGCGCCGCGGGCGGCAGCTTGTCATGGGGGATGTGGGCCAGGAGCTTCCGGATGGGCAACTCCAGGAGATTCAACCGGAGGTCGAACGCTGGCTTGTGGAAGTCCTCCAGGGTCCCCTTGGCCTTCAGGACAAGAGTGTCGTCGAGCCAGAGACTGGCCTCATCGAGCTTGGCGGCGCCGGTCAGGAGATGGGCCCTGAGAGCGGTTCGAATTCTGCCTCCCGGCAGTCCCGCCTCGAGAGTCTCCACCTTGAGAACCCCGCCGTATCGTAGCTCCTCGATGTGAACCCTGGGTTTGCCCTCGTCAATCTCGAGGAATCGATCGGTGAACTCTGTCCAGCCCTCGAAGTCCATCTGCAGACGAGGCCGATCCAGGGAGATGGGAAGTCTGGCAAGGTAGGGCTCGAAACCCTCGAGAGAGATGCCCGCCATCTTAAGATCCAGCCGACCCACCAGGGGTGCCAGATAGAGGTCCCCCGAGACGTGAAGCCGGGTGTCACCACTGCGGGCCTTGATGTCCAGCAGAAGAGGCTTGTTTGGGCCTGGAATGTCGATCCGTATCCAGATGTCCCTCAACTGTCTGTTGACGGCAGGTTCGATGGTCCGGTCCTCCAGGACGATGCTGACGTCTTCCAGAGCGATCCGCCGGAGAGGAATCCGGGGCAGATCCTCCGGACTCTCAGGCAGAGCGAGTGGGGGACGGCGGGTGTCAGTGTTCCCTTGGATCGTGACTTTCTTCCTCGGACTGGTGCGCTTCCTGCGAGCGATATGTTCCAGGATGTCGGAGAAGTTGAACTGGTCCTTCGACATCCGGACCAGATTCAGGGAGGGGCTGACGAAACGCAGGGCATCAATGACCAGCTCCCCCGTGAAGAGCCGCCAGTAGGAATAGTCGACTCGAGCCTGCCCCATCAGGAAGAGGGGCGGCTCACCTTCCCTGCCCGCCACTCCAAGCTGGTCCAGGTAGATGCCGCCATTCCACCCGAGACGGAGGGAGCCGACGGTGACCTTCCGTCCCAGGGTATCCGTGAGGGTCGCGGCCAGTTGCTTTTCGATCCAACCTTCCTGAATACGGCTCTTGAGCCAGAGAAGGGGAGCCACGGCGCCGGTGACGAGAATGACCAGGAGCAGAGAGCCGACAAGTCGCCATCTTCCCTGAGGCGGAGCGGCCTTCGGCGAGGGTCTCCTGGCAGGTCTGGGTCTGGGATGGCTGTTCAATTGGGAAAGATCTCCCGGATTGCACAATTTTGGGAAGGGATCCTCCCATCGGTGAAATTCATGGGCCTGAGGCCACCCGCCACGCCAGTGGGGACTGTCTGGAAAGATCGCCTTTGGCAGAGCGGGATCATGGCGGACTCTGTACCTATTTGAGCACGAAGAAGCGGCTTCTGGCAAACACTTTGCTGAATGAAACTCCGGGTCAACATCGGCGTCTAAGTGGGTGAGGAGAGTTGATAACCAGCTCTCCATAACCTACGAAGAGGCCGCAATGCTAGCCAAGGAGAAGAAGAAGATGCTGGTGAAGCGGGCGCGCTTCCGGGATGAGGAGATACTTTCCGACTATCTTACCGAGATTCGGAAGATCCCGCTCCTCACCCCCGAATCGGAGAAGGAGTTGGCATACAAGATCCGTGCGGGAGACCGCAAGGCACTGGAGAACTTGGTGCTGGCAAACCTGCGGTTCGTTGTCAGCATGGCCAAGCGCTACATGAAGGCCGGCGGCCCCATCATGGACATGATCAACGAGGGAAATCTGGCGTTGATCCGGGCTGCCGAGACGTTCAACCCCGATCTGGGTCTCCGATTCATCTCTTACGCCGTCTGGTGGATCAGAAAGTACATATTCCACTTCCTGTCTCGCTCCGAGAGCCCCGTGGCGATTCCGGAGCGCAAGGCACAGGTCGTGTTCAAGCTCAACCGGATCCGGGAGAATCTCTACCGGAGTCTGAAGCGTGAGCCGAAGCTGAAGGAGCTGGCTCGGGAAGTCAATCTGCCGGAAGAGAAGGTCGCCCAGTTCATTCGGATCTCCGAGAGCCATATCAGCCTGGACAATCTGGCCTACGAGGCCCGTCTCAGTCAGACACCTCTTGCGGGTCAGGGCCACGAGGCGATCCATGACCTGGAGGAACAGAGCAGCCAGAAGAGCCTGGCCGGTCAGCTGTCCAACTGCATGTCCCGTCTGAAGGACAAGGAGCGCAGCGCCGTCGAGCTCTACTTCGGTTTCAACGGCCAGGACAAGGTCTCCTACGAGAAGATTGGCAAGAAGATCAATCTGTCCCGGGAAGGGGCTCGCCGCACGGTTCAGCGGGCCATCCTGAAGCTCTCCCGTGACCCCGATGTCCGCTCGCTTCGCTGCTACCTCGAAGTTTGATTCTCGATCCCGTTTTTCGGAGGGGATCCCGGACCCAGCTGTGCCTGGTTCCTGAGCTGGAGAGAGAGAACGCCCGAGGAATGAAAGGGAGGCGCTCCTGATGGAGCGCCTCCCGGTGGTGAATTCTATGAGGTGTGGGGCCCGGGTTTACTGCTCCTGGCCGCCCATGTATCCGAAGGCACCGATGACGGACCGGAGGGCTTCTCCGCCGTAGTCCTTGCCTTTCATCGTGTCGCCGGCGATGCCTCGGTTGGCGATCGCGCCACCGAAGCGGGTCAGACCGCCCCAGAACAGGCCATTGAC
>JAJFLN010000496.1 GCA_021772705.1 Candidatus Cloacimonadota bacterium
TGGACCCGGAGGCCCTAGTTCAGAAGCTCGCTGCCCTGGTGCAGAGCCCCGATCCGGCACTCTACGCACCGCTTCTGGAATTGCTGGAACAGGCATCGGACCCGAGAGTGATCGGGTATGGCCTGCCGGCCCTGGCGGCCAACGGCTCCGAGGTGGACCTGCCAACCATCCAGCCTTTCTTCCAGCACGAACACCCGGGAGTCCGGGCCGGCGCCGTCCAGGCCTATGCCCGCCTCGCTCCTCAGTCCGCCCTGCTTCCCGGCCTCTCGCCGATGCTGACGGACCCGGACCCAAGGGTCAGCACTCGGGTCCTGGAAGCCCTCATCCGAGCTGACCGGCCTCAGCTGTTCCGTCACCTGGAGAAGATGCTCGGCTCCCAGAAGCTGTCGGATCGGATGGCGTCGGTCCACGCCCTGGGCGGCCTGACGGGCGACACCCCGATCGAGCTGCTCCGGCGGGCAGCCCGGGACCCGGATCGGGAAGTGCGGCTCAGAGTCGTTCAGGCCCTGGAGTATCAGAAGCATCCACAGGTACCCGATGTGCTGCGCCGACTTGCGGAGGACGCCGACTCCGGCATCGTCGTCGCCGCCACGGCAGCCCTGGGCCGAAGAGGCGCGTCCCTGGCCGACCAGGCGGCAGCCCTGGCGGAAGCGGCGGCCCAGCAGGGAGAGGCCTCGGAGTACAGCGACCAGGTGAGCCGGCTCAAGGCCATCGAGGCCCAGCGGCGCAAGGACGGACGGCAGGAGGTTCTGGACGCCCTCGGCGGAGAGGGCGACTCCGTTCTGATATCCACGGCCCTGTCCGCCATCGCCGTCATCGGTGAGGCCGGCGACGTGGACCGGCTGAAACGCTTCCTTGGGGATCAGAATGATCGGATACGGGCCAACGCTGTCGAGGCCGTGGAGCGGCTCGGCACCAAGGATCAGGTACTCACGTTGCTGGCTCCCCTAGCCAACGATCGAGACAACCGGGTCCGAGGAAACGCCCTGGCCGCCCTGGGCGCCCACGACCCGGAAACGGTCCTGTCCCACCTGGACTACATGCTGTCGAACCCGGCGCTGGACATGAGGGCAACGGCCCTCTACGTCTTGACGCGGGTGAAGAACATGGACACCACCACCCTCTTCGAGCGGGCCGCCGCCGACGGGGCACCGGAGATCCGGGTCAAGACAGCCGCCGCGGTGGTCCTGGCGGAGCACCCTCAGGCCGAACGATTCCTGGAGAAGCTGGTGCGAGATCCCGTGGCGGGTGTCGCCGAGGGCGCCCGAGTCGCCGTCACCCGTCTGCGAGCCCTACGGTCCCGCCGAGCCACAGCCGTCCCCTCTGTTCCGAGCCCTCCAAAGCCTCAGGTGCCAGCAGCGCCGCCTCCTCCGGCACCTCCCAAACCTCCCACGCCTCCGGTACCCCCTCCCCTGCCTCCAATTTCGCAGGAGACACTCGAGCAAGTTCCCCCGGCACCGCCAAAGGAGGTCGAGCCGGATTCGACACGGGCCGCGAAGACTGGGACAGACGAGGACGAGACAGAGCACGACGAGCCGGACCTGCCGCCCAGGAAGTCCGCTCTGCAGCGCTCGGCGGCGGGGGAGGGCTCGCCGGGTGGCGACGACGGTATCGACTTCGGCGGCTTCGATCCTGAAACGGAGGCGGAGGAGGCCGTCGCCAAGACCGGTTTGGCCCGAGAGCTCGACGCCGACATGCGGGAAAACGCTCCCAGCCGTCTCATGCTGGCCCCGGAGCTGCAGGACGTGCTCGATGGTCTCTACGATCAGCTAGATGATGAAATGGAGATATTGGGGCGAAAGATCTGGAAACAGATCCGGAGCAATCTCATCGTCGATATCAAGCTGACCATCTCCGCCAAGTCGGTCATGAAGAACGAACAGCTGCTGGAGGACCATGCCCAGAAGACGGCCTCCATGGGCATCCTGCAATCGCTTTTCAAGAGCAAGGAGGCGGAGCGAACCCGCAAGCAACTGGAGTTCGAACTGGCGGAAAGCTTCCGCAAGCTCGGCGAGACAGCCGTGGAACTGGTAAACTCTGGGACGAATCGCCACTCTGGACTGGCTGAGCACTACGACCGGATCGAGGAGATCTTCGTCGAGGTCAGGCGCCTGAAGGAGGGAGACTGAGCCTCCGATGAGCATCAATTTGAAGAAGATCTGCCGCGATATCAGCCGGCCGGAAGAGGATGTCCAGTACCTCGCCCTGACGACGATCACTCAAATGACTCCCTCATCCATCGAGGACCCTTCCGATGTCCTGTCACTCCGGACGGCGCTTCACGAGGCCGCGGCCAGCAGTAACGAGGACATCGTGTTCCTGGCCAGGAAGGCGATCAATCATCTGGAGCAGCTGGCTATGAAGATTCCCGGCGGCCTGCCTGCGGCTCCCCCGCCGCCCCCTCCAGCCGCCGCCGGCACTCCAGCCGCCGAGCCTCCCCAGGGCCCGGACAGGATCGACGTCCTGGCTTCCATCCAGGTGGAGGACGACCCCGTCAAGCTGGCCACCCTGGTCTCCCAGATGATCCGGATCGCCGAACCTGTGGACCTGGAAGCAACCATCCCACTCCTGAAGAACCGGGACGCCCGGGTTCGCTCCAATGCCGTGGAAGTGGTGGAGCGCCTCGCTGACGGCAAGAAGACCACCGAGCTTCTGACGCCCCTGCTGTCGGATGACAACAACCGGGTCCGGGGCAACGTGGCCAAAGCCCTGGGCCGCATCGGAATGCCCAGGACCGCCAAGTATCTGGAGGAGATGCTCCACTCCTCCAAGGTCTCCATGCGAGAGAGCGCCGTCTACGCTCTGTCGCACATCCGGGGGACCCAGATGGTGGATCTCCTGGTTCAGGCCTTGCGCGATCCCTACGAAGGCATCCGGCTCCGTGCCGTCCGGGGTCTCAAGATGCACAATGACGAGCGGTCTCTTCCCCACATCCGCCCCCTGATGAATGACCTGGACATCGACGTCTGCGAGGAGGCTCACAAGGCGATCCGGGTCATCCGTCACGATCAGGCCCCCACCGTGGCCGGTGAGATGTACGACATCGAAATGCTGGCCAAGCGTGACGCCGAGAGACGGGCAGCAGCTCAGGCGGCAGCCCACGCGGCGGCTCAGGCGAAGGCAAGTCAGGCTGCCCCGGCCGAGGAGGATCTGGACCTGGACGAACTGGAGGCGACGGAGCCGGCCACGGGCCCCATGTCCCTGAAACAGGGCGCGGATGACTTGCAGAAGCAGGCCGAGAGCCTGCTGAACATGACCTCCGCCGTGGCGCCCATCGACCTGTCGGGCCGGAGCAAGATGGAGCTGACGGAGATGCTCAAGTCCGAGCTGCAGCGAGTCGGCCAGGAAGTGTTCAAGAGGGTCCGCACCAATGTGGTGCAACACCGGAAGCTGAGCCTGATCTACTACGACGTGCTGAAGTACCAGGAGACTCTGCGACGGCATCAGGAGCGGGCCGAGTCGGGCGATTCAGGACCGAAGAAGGGGTTCTTCGACTCCCTGAAGGACAAGCTAGGCAACAAGCCTCAGGAAGAGGACCCGGTCACGCGGCTGAGGCGCCGGGTCGAAGAGGGCTTGATGGACCTGGGCCGGATCGCCCTGACCGTCTCGCAGGCAGGAGAAGTGGACCTGGGCGACATGGAGGGGCTGAGCCGGCCCAGGGCAATCATGAAGAAACTCGACAGCCTTCCCGACGAGGAGTGACGGCGGACTCCTCTCTTTCCCCACATGGCAAGACTTCGAGTGAAATCGGGTGGCGGCTGGCCTGCCATCCTCTACTCCCTCAGACTGGCTCGCCGGGCCGGCGGCATCCTGAAGCTCTTCAAGCGTAGCCGGAGCCGCAACGCCTGCAAGACCTGCGCCCTGGGAATGGGAGGGCAGCGAGGCGGGATGCGCGATGAATCGGGTCACTTCCCTTCGGTCTGCAAGAAGTCGTTCCAGGCCATGGCTGGTGACATGGACGGTGTCATCGACGAAGCCTATTTCCGGGACACGTCAATCGAGGCCATGGGCCGGCTGAACTCGGCCCAGTTCGAAGCCCTGGGACGGCTCGCCTTCCCCGTTATCGCTGAGGCGGGGGACTCCCACTTCAGCCGCATCTCCTGGGACGAGGCCAACGACAAGATCGGAGCGGCCCTGAAGGCGGCGGATCCGGCGGAGGTCTTCTTCTACATGTCCGGCCGATCCAGCAACGAAGCGGCATTCTTGACCCAGATCGTGGCACGGGCATTCGGCACCACCAACATCCACAACTGCTCCTACTACTGCCACTCAGCCTCCGGCGTGGCCCTGGGCCAGGTCTATGGTTCCGGTACGGCCTCCGTCACACTGGAGGATCTGGATCAGGCCGACCTGGCCATGGTGGTCGGGGCCAATCCGGCAAGCAACCATCCGCGCCTCATCACCCGCCTGATGGAACTTCGCCGCCGAGGCGGCAAGGTGATCGTCCTGAATCCTCTGAAGGAGCTGGGGCTGGTTCAGTTCCGGATTCCCTCCGACTGGCGCAGCCTGCTCTTCGGCTCCCGGATCTCCGACCTCTACCTGCAGCCCCACATCGGGTCCGACGTCTCGCTCCTGAAAGCCATGCTCAAGGGCGTGCTGGAGAAGAACGGACTGGATCGACAATTCATCGAGTCCCGCACAGCGGGATGGACAGATGTGAAGAGCGACGTGGCCGCCGCCGGATGGGACGATCTCGTGCGTCACTGCGGCGTGGCAAGCGAGGAGATCGATCAGGCCGTCGAGATGATCACCGGCGCCCGTAACGGCATCTTCCTCTGGGCCATGGGGCTGACCCACCACGAGCATGGCGTCGACAACATCCTGGCCCTCTCGAACCTGGCCCTGGCACGAGGCTGGCTTGGCAGGAAGGGCGCAGGGCTCTTGCCCATCCGGGGCCACTCCAACGTTCAGGGCGTCGGCTCCGTCGGCGTCACTCCCGGTCTGAAGGAGGCCTTCTCCCAGAAGCTCGCCGATCTCTACGGCATCGACTCCAGCCAGCCCGGTCAGGACACCTATGCGTCCATGGTCGCCGCCCGGGAAGGGAGGATCCAGGCAGCCCTGCTCCTCGGCGGCAATCTCTTCTCCAGCAACCCGGACCGGACCTGGGCCGCCGAGGCGATGCGCCGCATCCCCTTCTCTGCCGGAATCACGACGAAGCTCAACGAGGGCCACGTCCACGGCAGGGGCCAGTGCGCGATCCTGCTGCCATGCCTGGCACGAGACGAGGAGGACCAGTGGACCACACAGGAGTCCATGTTCAACTTCGTCCGCCTCTCCGAAGGCGGTCCTCCGGCCGTGAAGGGAGAGCTCCGATCCGAGGTCGATATCGTCGCCTCCATCGCCGAGCGGATTCTGCCGGACTCCACCTTCGACTGGTCCGCCCTCCGTTCCCACAAGCGCTTGCGGGAAGAGATCGCCCGTACCGTACCGGGTTACGGTCCCATGAAGGACATGGACAAGACAAAGCGGGAGTTCCAGATCCAGGGCCGAACAATGCACGGCGACCCCTTCCCCACCGCCGATGGGCTGGCCCACTTCCGGGCCACTCCGGTGCCGGACGTCTCGGTGGCCGACGACGAGTTCCGGCTCATGACAATCCGCTCCGAGGGCCAGTTCAACACCGTGGTCTACGAGGAGGAGGACCTGTACCGGGGGAACGAGCGACGGGACGTGGTGATGATCAGCGCCGAAGACGCGAGTCGCCTGAGCCTGTCGGAGGACGACCCGATCCATGTCGAGAGCGAGACCGGCTCACTCCTGGTGAGGGTTTCGGTCACGGATATCCGGTCCGGTAACCTGGCGATGTACTTCCCGGAAGCCAACGTGCTGGTCCCTCGCCGCATAGACAGGCAGTCGAAGACCCCGGCGTTCAAGTTCGTCCGGGTCAGGCTGAGGAAGGCATGACCCGATCAGGGACCCCGGGGCGCGTCACGGCGAGACCCGGACCCCGCAAGATCCCGGGAGGCCCGTGAAGCGGCGAGCCCGAACGAAACCTGCGAGACCGTCAGGACGCCGGATCGAGATCCGGGGGGCGAGCCAGAACAACCTGAAGGATCTGGACCTGGACATTCCCCTCGGGGAGCTGGTGGTCGTCACCGGCGTCAGCGGCTCGGGCAAGTCCACCCTGGCCTTTGACACGCTCTACGCCGAGGGACAGCGTCGCTACGCCGAGAGCTTCTCGGCCTACGCCCGCCAGTTCCTGGAGAGAATGGCCAAGGCGGAGGTCCAGTCCGTTCGAGGCATTCCCCCGGCCATCGCAATCGACCAGTCCGACCCGGTCCGCACATCCCGCTCCACAGTCGGGACCATGACGGACATAACGGACCACCTGAAGCTGCTCTTTGCCCGAGCCGGCCTGCTGCATTGCCGGGAATGCGACCAGCCCGTGGTCCGGGAGACTCCGGGCCAGGTGGTCCGGCAGATCGAGGGGACCGCCCGGGACGGTGCAAGACTGACCCTCTCCTTCCCTCGCCGCCTGGGCAAGGGTCTGGCCCCGGAGACAATTCGGCGGTCCCTGACCGCCCTCGGATTCGATCGTATCCTGGACAAAGAGGGGAAGCCCCGTGACCTGGGAGACCTGGAAGACCTGAATATTGACTCGGACTCCGATGGCGCCGTGCTGGACGTCCTGGTCGACAGGGTGATCTGGAAGCCAGGACGGTCCGGGCGCCTGCAAGAGGCGATCGAGACGGCCTACCGGTACGGCGATCGGCAAGCCATCATCCGGGTCAACCAAGACGGGCCGGTCCACGTCTCGGGACGGCTCCACTGTGCGGCTTGCGACATCGAGTACCGGGAGCCTACGCCGAACCACTTCTCCTTCAACAGCCCCATCGGCGCCGGCGAGACCTGCCGAGGCTTCGGTAGGACCATAGACATCGACCTCGATCTGGCCATACCGAACCCGCGCCTATCCCTGAACGCCGGGGTCATCAAACCCTGGACCAGCCCGGGAACAGAGGAGCAGCGCGTCGACCTGAGAGACTTCTGCGCTGCCCGCGGAATCGACATGGATCGACCCTTCGGAGAGCTGTCAGACGAGGACCGCCGGGCCGTTCTTCGCGGGGCCGACGGATTCTCTGGCGTCAAGGGTTACTTCGACTGGCTCGAGACCAAGACCTACAAGATGCACGTCCGGGTCCTCCTCTCCTACTACCGCGCCTACAGGACCTGCCAGGACTGCGGCGGGGCCCGGCTGAAACGTGACGCGCTCTTGACGCGCGTCATGGGCCAGGACATCGCCACCCTGTCCCGGACTCCCATCGGTGACCTGTTGCCGCTCATTCAACAGATCAAGAAGGAGAATGCCGGCAACCCGGCGGTGGTACTCATCGCCGATGAGGTGGCCAGCCGGCTTCATTACCTGATCGAGGTAGGGCTCGAGTACCTGACCCTGGATCGCCAGTCCCGGACCCTTTCGGGCGGCGAGGTTCAGCGTGTGAACCTGACCGCCGCCCTGGGCAGCCGGCTGGTCCACACCCTCTATGTCCTCGACGAGCCCAGCATCGGCCTCCACGCCAGAGACAACAGGCGCCTCCTGGGCATCTTGAAGGAGCTCCGAAGCCTGGCCAACACCCTGGTCGTGGTGGAGCACGACCCGGACATCATCACCGGGGCGGACCGGGTGCTCGACCTGGGGCCCGGAGCCGGGGCTCTCGGCGGCCAGATACTCCACAACGGTTCTCTGGAGACCCTGCTCGATTCCAGCCAGTCCCTCACGGGGGCCTACCTCTCGGGACGACGGTCGATCCCCGTACCGGCCTCGACCCGCAAGATCGACCGGGATCGATCGATCGGTATCCGGGGTGCCCGGCTGCACAACCTGGACGGCCTGGACGTGGACATCCCCCTCGGCGTGCTGACGGTGTTAACTGGAGTCAGTGGCTCCGGCAAGTCGACACTACTCCTCGATGTGCTGCACGCCGGCATCCACCGGGCTCTGGGCCGGCGAGGGGGCTTCTCGGCGCCGGCCCACGACTCCCTCGATGGGGTGGGCCTCATCGATGACGTGGTGCTGGTGGACCAGACGCCGGTGGGACGGACACCCAGGGCGAACCCGGCGACCTACGTGGGAGCCTACACCCATCTTCGCAAGCTGTTCGCCGCCGCCGACGGAGCCGCCGAGAGAGGTTTCACCGCCTCCAGCTTCTCCTTCAACGCCCCCGGGGGGCGCTGCGAAATCTGCCGTGGCGAGGGATTCGAGAAGGTCGAGATGCAGTTCCTCCCCGACGTCTTCGTCCCCTGCGACGCCTGTGGTGGACTCCGGTTCGGCACGGAGATCCTCCAGGTCTCGCTGAAGGGTCTCAACATCGCCCAGGTCCTGGAGCTGACGGCGGATCAGGCCATCGAGATGTTCCAGGACGAGCCGAAGCTCCAGCGTTCATTGGAGCCCCTTCGCCGAGTCGGCCTGGGTTACATGCGGCTCGGCCAGCCGATCAACACCCTCTCCGGCGGCGAGGCCCAGCGGCTGAAACTGGCCGCCCATCTCGAAAGAGGACGCACCGGGCGGCGAGGCACCCTGTTCCTGCTGGACGAACCGACCACGGGTCTTCACCTCGACGATGTCCGGGTCCTGGTGGAAGTCCTGCAACACCTTGTCGATGCCGGCAACTCCGTCGTGGTCATCGAGCACCATCTCGACGTGATCCGGAATGCCGACCACGTCATCGACCTCGGTCCGGAGGGGGGGCCCGGAGGCGGTCAGATAGTGGTCACGGGAACACCGGCGCAGGTGGCCCGTTGCGCCCGGTCCCACACAGGCCGCGTCCTGTCCGAGACCCGAGGCCCTCTGGATCGGAGCCCCGCCAGGGGTAGAGGCAAGACTCCTCCCGCGGTTCCGGCCCTCCAGGGTGCCGGCGAGTACATTACCCTGAGAGGAGCCAGGGTCCACAACCTGAAGGGGCTCGACCTGGACGTGCCGCTGGGCAAGCGAGTGGTGATCACCGGGGTCAGCGGGTCCGGCAAGTCCACCCTCGCCTTCGACATCCTCCACGCCGAGGGCCGGCGACGTTATCTGGACGCCCTCTCCACATTCGCCCGGCAGTACATCCAGCAGAGCGCCCGGCCCGACGTGGACGTCCTGGCCGGGCTGCCTCCCACCATCGCCCTGGAACAGAGGACCAGCCGGGCAGGAGCCAGGTCGACGGTGGCCACCGTGACGGAGGTCTACCACTTCCTGCGCCTCCTCTATGCTCGGGCCGGCGAGCAGCACTGCCATCTCTGCGGGGACCGGATCGGTTCTCTGTCGCCCATCGACATCGCCAGGCGCATTCGCGAGCGGCACAGGGATCAGGAACTCCGGATACTGGCACCTCTCGTGACGCACCGAAAGGGCTTTCACAAGGATGTATTCACGAGGGCGGCAGCCTCCGGCGTGGAGCAGGTGCGGGTCGACGGTGAGATCGCTTCGACGAAACAGCCGCCGGGACTCGACCGATTCCGGGAACACTCCATCGCCGCCGTGGTCGCCGAAGTCGCCCCGTCAGGCGTCCCGCCAAAGCGGCTCGGGAAGCTGCTGGCACGGGCCTTCGAGCTGGGGGGCGGCAGCGCGATCATTCAAGATTCGAGCGGAGAAGACCACCTCTACAACAGCCATCTCTTCTGCCCCCGCTGCGGCATCGGCTTCCCGGAGCCGGACCCCCGGCGCCTGTCCTTCAACAGCGTCCATGGCTCCTGCCCGGGCTGCAACGGAATGGGAAAGTCCCTGGAGCCGTCGGAGGACCTGCTGATCCCGGACCGCTCCCGCTCTCTCCGGGATGGGGCTCTCGCCATATTTGAGCGACGCCCCCTCTCGCAGCACGAGCGGTCCCGCTATCTGAAAGCCCTGGAGAGCAGGCACGGTGTTCCCCTCGACCGGCCATTCCAGGAACTCTCCGTCGAGCATAGACAGCTCCTACTGCACGGCGGCGGTGATGGCCGGAGCCGGCACGAGGGACTGCTGGAGAGAGTCAGCCGCTATCTCGCCTCCAGCGACGAGGAGATGGAGGAGCTGACCCTCCTGGGACGCTCCTTCGCCGAGGCCGTGACCTGCTCGGCCTGCGAGGGCAAGCGGCTCAAGCCGGATTCCCTGTCAATCCTGGTCTCGGGACACTCCATCGCCGACTTCACTTCCCTCTCCGTCTCCCGGGCCCTGGGGAAGCTGGAGTCCCTCCGGCCGGTTCGACGGGACCGGGCCGTGATTCAATCGATCCAATCCGAGCTGCTGGACCGGCTGAGGTTCCTCGACCGCGTCGGAGTCGGGTATCTGGAACTGGACCGTTCAGCGGAGTCCCTGTCCGGCGGTGAGACGCAGCGGGTCCGGCTCGCGGCACAGCTCGGGTCGAGTCTCACCGGCGTCCTCTATGTGCTGGACGAGCCGACAATCGGCCTCCACCCGAGGGATACAGAGCGCCTGCTCGACACCTTGGGCAGCCTGACCGACGGGGGCAACACGGTTGTGGTGGTCGAACACGATGACGACACGATTCGATGGGCCGACGAGGTCATCGATCTGGGTCCCGAAGCCGGACGAGGCGGCGGCCAGCTGGTGACTCGAGGATCGCCCGCGGAGATTGCCTCGGCGGCTGACAGTCCCACCGCCACCAGCCTCCGGGAGGGTCCCCTGGCGGGGATTCCCATGCCGAGACGGAAGGTGACGCCCGCCGGCGCCTCCTGGCTGGAACTGCTGGGTGCCAAGGAGCACAACCTGAAGCGCATCGATGTCCGCATTCCCCTGGAGCGGTTCGTCTGCGTCACTGGCGTCAGCGGGTCCGGCAAGAGCACCCTGGTGAGGGACGTGCTACGCCGGGGACTCCAGCGGCTGTTGACCGGTGGAGGACCCCGCCCGGGAGCCCACAAGGAGATTCGCAACCACCAGTCCCTGGAGCGTGTGGTCGAGGTGGACCAGAGCCCGATTGGACGCACACCCCGGTCCGTTCCGGCCACCTACATCGGCGCCTATGACGCCATCCGCCGCCTCTACGCCGGAGCCGCCGAGGCACGGGCCCGAGGCTACGGTCCGGGCCGGTTCAGCTTCAACGTGAAGGAGGGACGGTGTCCGGCCTGCGAAGGGGCGGGGGAGATCCGGATACAGATGAACTTCCTGCCCGACGTTCGCGTGACCTGCGAGGAGTGCGACGGCAGACGGTTCGACAGGGAAACCCTGGAGGTCCGGCTGGAGGGGAAGAGTATCGCCGACGTGCTCGAGATGACCTGCTCGGAGGCGAAGGAGCACTTCGGCAAGAACGCCCGGATACGCCACTACTTCGAGGTCATGGAGCGGAGCGGCCTCGGCTATCTGACCCTCGGGCAGCCGAGCAACACCCTCTCGGGAGGCGAGGCGCAGCGCGTCAAACTGGCGGAGGAGCTGGGCAAACGAAGCGTGGGCCGCACCCTGTTCGTGCTCGACGAACCGACGACGGGACTCCACGCCAGAGACGTGAAGCGGCTCCTCGAAGTCCTCCACAGCCTGGTCGATCGGGGACACACTCTGGTCGTCATCGAGCACAACCCAAGCGTGATGGCTTCGGCGGACCTTCTCATCGACCTCGGCCCGGAGGGAGGGGAGGCAGGCGGCAAGGTGGTGGGTAAGGGAACCCCGGAGCAGCTGGCTCGAAAGGCGACCCACACGGGCAGATATCTTCGGGAGCTGCTCGACAGCTGGGGCCGGGGCAAGGCGGGAAACACCGGAGCAGCTGAGATCAAGGCCGGGAAGACCAGGAAGGTCAGGAAGAAGGCCCGACCGTGAGCAAGCTCCATCGACAGAAGCGTCTTGCCGTGGGAGCGACCCTGGGGGGCTACCGGATCGAGGGTCAGCTCGGCGAGGGCGGCATGGGGGTCGTCTACCAGGCCGTGCAGCTCTCCTTGAAGCGCCCCGTGGCTCTTAAGCTGTTGACCACGGAGCTGGCCTTCGATCAGGAGTCCCGGGAGCGGTTCGTCCAGGAGGGGATACTGGCAGCCCGCATCCAGCACCCCAACGTGGTGCGAGTGCTGGAGGTGGGTGAGGTCGAGCATCGCCTGTTCATCGCCTATGAGCTGATATCGGAACCGACGCTGCGGTATCGCCTCGACCGGGACGTGGTCCTGCCCGTGGAGACCGCCATCGACATCGCCCATGTCTGCGCCGACGTCTTGGCCATGCTCCACGAATCTGGCATCCTCCACAGGGATCTGAAGCCGGAGAACATTTTCCACTCCGACGAGCGCGGTCCCTTGGTGGCCGACCTGGGCATCGCCAAGGACCTGATGACCGACAGCGTCAGCACCCGGCAAGGCTTCATCCTCGGGACACCAGCCTACATGGCTCCCGAACTGGGGGAAGGAAAACCGGCCAGCGCCGCCTCGGATCTCTATGCCCTGGCGACGGTGCTGTTCGAGTGTCTCTGCGGCAGGACGCCTTACCAGTCAAAGGACCCTCACGCCCTGCTACGACTTCAGATGCAGGCCGATATCCCGCCGATCAGCCAGTATCGCTCAGGCTTGCCGTCGGGCTTCGACCGGTTCTTCCGCCGGGCCCTGGCCAAGAATCGAAAGGAGCGATTCAAGGACGCCCGGGGGTTCCAGAGGGGCCTGAAGAGCGCCCGGTCGGGCCGGAGCGAATCCATCGATCGTACTGTGCTGACCGACCGGTCGATCAAGGTGCCATCCCTGGCGCCAGTGACGGTGCACCAGCCCGCGTCCCAAGCCTCCTCGGCGAAGGCCCGTGGCGAGCCACGACCACCGGCCTGGATACTGCCTGCCTTCGTCTTCGCCCTGGTTCTCACCGCCGCCGGCGTCGCCGCCTATCTCCGGACGCCCGCGGCTCCCGCCACGGCAGTGACTTCCGCTGGCACATCTCCGGAGGCCCCTTCGAAGGCTGCAGAGGAAGCCAGGGCAGAGGAGCGGCGGGCCGAGGCCCTGCGGATCGAGTCGTCTCAGGCTCTTCAGTCGGCCATGTCCCGCCTGGCCACGGTGGGACGGGAAACCCACGAGGCCCATCTGGCCAATGCCAGAGACCCGAAGAGCATCAACTCCGGTCTCGTGCTGCAGCACCTCTTCGAGTCCTGGCGCAGATCCATTCCACCGGTCCAGCAAGCGCTGCGGGTCCTGGGAGAGCTGGCCGGAACGGGTGACCGGGAGGCGCCGGTGATGGCGGGACGTCTCCTGCTGGAGGTGTTCCTCATTTATGACTTCGGAAAGATTCAGGTCTGGGACGATCTGACGGCCCACGAGGAGGCGAAGGACCCAGCCTGGTCCGTGTTCGGTTTTCTCTCTCTCAGCTCCATCAGCTCCGGTCTCCAGAAACAGGTCTCGAAGGAGGCAATGGGTCTACTGAAGACATTGCCGAAGGAGCTGATTCGTTCCGACAGCCCGGTCTGGCAGGTCGGCTTCCTGGGCCTCCGCGCCCTGTCCCGGTACGCCCTCCATCCGAAGGACATCAAGACCCTCTCGTCGGACGTGCGACTCCGGACTCGGAATCAGATCCCGGACCTGGAGCTGAGAGGAACTCCCGGGCCCGACGAGCTCACCATGTTGAGCGTCCTCCTCAGGACCCTGGTGTTCATGGGCTCCAAGAAGCCGATTGACGAGTTGACGGAGAAGGTCTTCCTGCGCTTCGAGGGCATCTCTCGAACCGCCCTCCTGCACCCCGGCGAGGAGCTGGCTCTCTATGAATTGCACCGGGCCCGGGCCCGAGTCCTGCTCTACACGAACGTCAGCGAGAATGATCGATACGATAAGCTCGAAGAACAGCTGGCGGCCTGGACCACGCTGCGGGACCGCCTGATCCGGCGCTGGCCCTTCGACCCAAGAGAGCCCCCGCCCCCGGGAGCCGGCGGGGCAGCGGTGGACATGCTGGACATGCAGATCCGGCGCCTGGAGGAGTGCCGTTCCCTGGCGCGTATCTCGGCACGAAAGTCCGATCATGACGTCCCGCCGGAACCGAAGCGGTAGCCGCCGGCAGGCGCCAGGCACTACGATGCTGAACAGAACAGAGCCACCAGGCTCGGGGGTTCGCCATGGCATCCACTGACTCAGGTCAACTTCCCTCAGGGACTCGTATCGGGGGGTACGAGGCAGAGGTCGTCTGTTCTTTGGGGGAGGCGGGCCGTTCCGAGCAGCCAGTAGACACCGAGAACCGAATGCCCATCATGTCTTTGGGCCTCCTGCTCAACCCTCGTCCGCGGGATCTGGGACCCCTGTCCTGTCGTCCTGTTGATCGGGTGCATGTCCCGTAGGGGGTCCCCTGGCCTATTCCGGATCCGTTCGCCCCACTATGGCCGCCCGCTCCATTCATCCTTCGACAGGCTCAGACTATATGGCCGCCCGCTCCATTCATCCCCTTCGGCGTAGCTCAGGACATGCTTCGACAGGCTCAGGACGAACGGATCGGGAAAACTCGGCC
>JAJFLN010000497.1 GCA_021772705.1 Candidatus Cloacimonadota bacterium
GGCCGAGTTTTCCCGATCCGTTCGTCCTGAGCCTGTCGAAGCATGTCCTGAGCGACGCCGAAGGGGATGAATGGAGCGGGCGGCCATATCGTCTGAGCCTGTCGAAGGATGAATGGAGCGGGCGGCCATATCGTCTGAGCCTGTCCAGGGGCCTGAAGGCGAGGACGGCCCCTCGACAGGCTCGGGGTGAACGGGGAGAAGGCTGTCCCTGAGCAAGATCACGAGAACTCTGCACCCGGCAAGAGGCCTGTCAGTCTTCCGGTGGCGGGGGACGAGGCGTCAGGCCTCGATACTCGACCTTCATCTCCCCTTCGGCGAATAGCTGACACCCAAGGCGGGCGCCGGGTTCGCCGGCGGCAAGGACATTCAAAACGGCCTGTTCCTGGGGGGAAATGGGTTGCTCTGGCGCCCCTCCCTCCAGGATCACGAGACAGGTTCCGCACTCCCCGTTCATGCAGCCGAACTCGATGGGGGTCGAAGTGCGTTCACAGACGGCGATCAGCGGCTCTTCCTCATCCGCTTCCACCGTGCCAAATCCGGGATTTGTGAAGTGAATCGTTGGGCTCATGATTCCAGTATCTCATGTCTCCCATCGGGCTGTGCCGAGGCGCTCGGGCCGTCCCCCTGCCGAGGGGCAACTTGGCCGATCGCGACGCATGGAAGTAAGATTGTATTACAGGAGAGAAAGAAAACAGAGGGAGTAGAGATGAACGGGTCAGAAGCATCGGGGGGGACAAATCGTCAGTCCCGGATCCTTGTGGTCGATGACGAGCCGACCAATCGGGTCGTGGTTCGCGCCCATCTGGATAAGCAATATGAGATCATCGAGGCCGAGGATGGGCCCTCCGCATTGATGGCTTTCGACGAGCAGACCATCGACCTGGCCGTATTGGATGTCCGCATGCCGGGCTTCTCTGGCTACGACCTGTGTCGCGAGCTGAAGCAGAGGGCTGCCAATCGATACCTGCCGGTGCTCATGCTCACTGCCCTGGACAACCGGGAGGCCCGGGCCGAGGGTCTCGAGGCCGGGGCCGACGACTTTCTCACCAAGCCCCTGGATCCTCGGGAGTTGAAGCTCCGGATCAGCTGCTTCCTCAAGCTCCGGCGGCAGGACCGGACCATTCACGAACAACTGGAGCACCTGCAGCACTACCAGTCCCTGAACGATTCTCTCTTCTCGCTGATCATCCACGATTTGAGAAATCCCCTTGGCTGTGTCGAGGCATACATCCGGATGGCCCAGGACGAGCTAGGCGAGGTGAGGGACAAGACGCCGCGAGAGTATCTTCAGCGGGCCTATGATTCCGCCCACGAGTTGGGGGACTTGCTGGAGGAGGTCGTCAAGGTTCGCCATCTGGAAGAGGGGAAACTGCCGATGGACAAGCAACCCGTGGTACTGCGGATGCTGATCCGGGAGGCGATCGAGCTCGCGCAGCCCACGGCACGGGCGATGAATGTGCGGATTCTGATGGACGGGGAAGCCAATCAGGTGCTGCCCCTGGACCATGCCCTGACGCTCTGCAGCATCCAGAATCTGTTGACCAATGCGATCACCTTCTCGTCGGAAGAGGACACGGTGACGGTGAAGGTCGTCAGCGATGCTTCAGGATCTGCCATCGAGATATCGGATCACGGACCGGGAGTGCCGGACGAGTTGAAGGGCGACCTGTTCGAGAAATTCGGCTCTGTCGAGGCATGGAGGGGAGCGGCCCGACGTGGTCTGGGGCTTGGCTTGCACCTGGTGAAGCTCGTCGCCAACGCTCACGGTGGCCACGTCTCGGTTTGCGACGGCGAGGGCGGCGGCTCCGTGTTCCGGCTCTATCTGCCGAACCGCGACAGTTCGCCGATCCACTGACTCCTCCGAGGGACTCTAGTAACCCAGGTCCTGGACCAGCCCCTTGCAGCGTACGCAGCAAGGGCACCTGGATCCGTTGAACTCGACCTGCTCGACACAGCCCTCGCAGATGGTCGAACCGCAGAACTGGCACTGGTGGTGCAAAGCGGATTTCCCGGGGGGAGTGGCCGCTTTGGCTTCGCCCTCGGCGACGATCTCGATCTCTGCCTGGCAAATGGTGCACTGCAATGCAGGGCTTGCCTGAGCCGAACCGATCAATAGTCACGCCTCCAGTTGAGCCCCACGCCGGTCCTTTGCTTCTCATCCACGGAGGTCTTGACCGTGAGCCCCGAGCCCAGGTCGGCTTCCACGGAGACCCTACTGCCTTCCGTGCCGAGGGACTGCTCCACCTCGACGAAGACGCCATCCTGTATGTACTTGCCGATTCCCACTGCGCTCTTCCCCGATACACTCCTGCCCACGTCGAGCAGATCGAGCCCCAGGCTGTCCTTCGCTCTCCCCAGTATACCTGGCCCCCCCCCTCCGCCGCCGTACATGGTCTGCACCGCCTCGCCAAGGGCCAGGGCCTGAGTGGGGGAAATCTTGTTCAGTGTCTTGCCGAAGAGCAGACGGGAGAGAACCTCGTCTTGAGGCATCTCGGGGTCCGAGGAGAGGGCGATACGGGGCCGTTCGAAGCTGCCGGTCACTCCGAGCTTGGCCACGATCCCCACTGCCGTGACCTCCGCCTGCAAGTCCAGGGTCGGCTCCGGCGGGCTCTTTCCCGTGAAGGAGATGCTCCCCCGGGTCAGGTTGAAGGTCTTTCCGGCAAACTCGAACTTGCCCCGGATCAGACTGAGGCTGCCGGCCAGGATCGGTCTGATGGTGGTTCCCGTGATCCGGAGATCCGCCTTCCACTCTGATTCCACTCCGCGACCCCTTACAAATACCTGCCTAGGTGCGTGCAACTTCACATCCAGGCCTATCTTCCTGGAGGCAGCACGCCCTTCCGTAGCCGAGGCTCCATCCGGCCGGGCCGGTCCCCCGACCTCGATCACGTCGATCTCCACCACGTCGGCGGGAAGTTGTTCTGGTATCCTGACTCGAGCCGGACCTATCTTCAGGCTTCCCGAAACGTGAGGAGCTTCCAGGGACCCGATGACTCGCAGCGACCCATCCACGGAGGCCTCCAGGTCATCCCGGCGAACCAGCCTCATCGACTGGAGATTCAACACCATGGCCAGGGGGAATCCAGCCTTCGCCTCCGCCCCGATCGTTCCGGTGGCGCTGACCCGGCCCCTGCCTCCGTCGGTGCCGGTGGCACGCTCCAGGATCAGCTTTTCTCCTTTGGCCTGCAGGCGTACATCGAGACCGTCGAGTAAGGTCCCGGTTCGGCTGTTCTCGTAGCGTCCCCGGGCCAGGGAGGCAGAGCCGGAGATCACAGGCTTGTCGGGGGTTCCAGCCAGGGAGAGTGTGATGGCCAGGCTGCCCAG
>JAJFLN010000498.1 GCA_021772705.1 Candidatus Cloacimonadota bacterium
TTCAGCCGCGGCCTCTCGACCGCCGCCGCATGACTCGGGGTCAGCGCGGTTCGCTAAACCTTCACTGTGCAAGACTTTCACTCGCTACACCTCGGCGGTCTCCCGCCGCTTTCGGGACACACGACTGGACCCGAATTCGCCATCGGCTGCCAGGCAGCACGGATACCTCAGGAATTCGGGTCCAGTCGTGTGTCCCCGGATCCCCCCCCAGCAGACATGCACCCCTGGGGTTGCTGAGCTATACTTGATGGGCGATGGCCGACCGGGGACAAGATCGAGCAGCCGTCGCCAGGCGGGCTGCGGAGCTAATGTACTTCGATGGCATCAAGGAGTACCTCCGGGCCAAGAAGAAGGCAGCCGGCGAGCTGGGGGTCGAAGTGTTCCCGAACAACCTGGAAATCCGGCGAGCCATGGATCGCCTTGCCGATGAAGTTGAAGGCCCGGAGCAGCGGCGCATTCGGCTGCGGCACCTACGCCAGCAAGCCTTGGTGCTGATGGAGCTACTGGATCCCCACCACCCGCGTCTGATCGGAAGTGTACTCTCGGGGATGATCCACCGGAACAGCGACATAGACATTCATACCTTCAGCGACGATCACTCCCGCGTTGGCCGTCGGCTCGCAGAGGGTGGGCACGACGTACAGCTCGAGATCGCACAGGTTCGAAAGGGTGGCGAGGACCGGGACTTCCCCCACTACTTCGTCGAAATGGAGGCGGCCGTGGCCGACATATCGGTCTACCCGGAAGTGGAGTTCACCCGCCCGCAGAAGAGTTCCGTCACCCATCGCAAAATGGAGCGAGCCTCGGCAGGTCGTCTCCGGCAGCTGATCGCCGATTCCGCACCCCGCCAGGAGTAGCCCCTCAATCCGCCACGGTCTGTTCCGATGGGGTGTTTCGGCGATAGGGACACCGGAACCAGCCGTGGTGATGGTGGTAGTGAGATCCGCCGGCAGCCTCGTGCAGGTGGCAGTACCTCCTGTGGTGGTGGTGACCGGCGGAGCAGCTCCACCAGCAGCCTCGAGGTGCACAATCGCCGCCGCAGCCAGCTCGTGAACAGGCGCAGGCAGGAGAAGCCGGCTGTCGATCTTGGAAGACGAATGGGCTGTCGGGGAGTGCGGACTCTTCGATCCAGGTGTCACGTGCCGGCCTGGCTGGCTCCCAGCGGCGTCGGTGGCCACGGATCGAGGCATGCAGGTCTCTGGAAGAGAAGTTCGCTTGCCTTGCCGGGACTGGTCTCCACCTGAAGTGTTCCACAAGTTCCGAGTAACGGAGGACGCCGTTGCCGTCCTGGTCGATGTGAGCGAAGTTGACCAGCAGGTAGACCGCGTCCTCCCTGGCCAGGGGAGGAGACGCGTCTCTGGCGACAACCTCGGAGGCACCCATGACTCCCGCCATGACCAGTAGTGTGACCAGGGTTGTAACTTTCCGGATCGATGACGTCATGATTGCCTCCCGGTTGACCGTCTCGTGCTGCTGGTTTCTATCTCTCCAAGGCTGCATGTACACGGACCCGATCCGAGCTGTCAATCGATCGGCGACAGCGCGACAGGCGGAACGAACTCCCTCGAGACCAGAGACGGCGGAGGCGACACGCCTTAAAGGCAATGCCAGTGAGATAAGACGGATTTTGTTGTAGTGGGGCTCAGCCCCACACCCCGTTGGGGAAGCCAGCTCCCCCAAACCCCCAATTGGACTGGTGCAACTGAGAGTGCTGATGAACACTTGAATGACATACGAGAGCTTGACCTGTTCATCGAGGTCCAGAGGCCGTTGGCCCCTGGCGAGGGTTCGAGGGCAGAGCCCTTGTTTTCAAACATTCCTTCCACTAATTCATGGGCATTGGCCTTAAAGGTGGCTCTCGTCCTGGCAGAGTTCCTGGAGGCGGCTGAGGGCACCCTCTTGCTCGTGGAGGCGCCACCAGCCAAGAAACTGGTCGAGATACCGGTCCCGGCGATCCCGCTCGATCCGGGCGAGATACTTGAGACCACCGGCGAGAGGACGGCGCTTCTTGCCTCCACCGCAGGTCTTCCGCCACTTCTTGAACTGTGCCAACCACACATCATGATCGTGGATATCACCCAGGTCACCTTGGATCTGCTTGCAGACTCGCAGCCCTTCACCGAGCTGTTTCTTCCTGGTCCCTGAGCTGACCTCCCTCAAGATCTCGATGGCATACCGCATGCGCTTGGCGCCGATCCGCATGAGATGAGACTTGGCGATGTCCCGCCTCTGCACAACGGCATCCCGGTGAGCCAGGACCTCCCTCATGAACGGCTCCAGGACCCCCTTCACGGTGACCGGTGGGAGCTCGGGGCCCCCGGGTTCCTCGACAGCCGCCAGGGGCCATACCACCGCTCGGTCCGGGCCGTCGCCGACCCCGTCCATGAACTGACGGACCACAGGCTCCAGACGGGAGAGACCCTTTTCCCGCCGCCGTCGCAGCTTTTCCCGGGCGAATCGCAGCGCCTCGGCGCGACCCGGATTGCCGGCCGGTCTCTGCCGGGCCAGGTGACGTAGAAAGACATCGGCATCCCGGACGACTCCCAGGTCTCGGCCGAGCTGGCGGGTGAGCTTGAATGGCCGGCGTTTCACGCCGTCCCGCAGCAAGGGCGCCGCGACCCTCAGGGCCGTTCGAAACCTCCGGGTCCCGATGCGTGCCTGATGGATGCACTCGATGCCGTTCTCTCCCAGCAGCAACTTGCGGCACCAGGTCACGAGGGTGGCTCGCCGCCTCTCCAGGACGACCACGGCGGGAGGCGTATCGACGGGTCCGGTCACGGTGCCGACCAGGGATCGAGAATCTTGATCCGGCAATCGAAGGCATTCTCGAAGAGATCCTTCTTCCCTTCTCCCCCCATGCAATCGAGGCGGCTGACGCGCCCGCTGACGGGCTCGATGGTCAGTACCCTCTTCTTGAGAACGCACTTGAGGGACTCGATGGCCTGGGAGTGGGAGCGATCGAAGCCGTCCGCCAGACGAACGATTCCCGCCAGCAACTCGACTCGCCGTCGGTCAACCGCCTCCAGGCGGGCATATGCCGAGTGTCGCATGCTCGGATGCCCCTTCCGGTGATAGCGCGCGATCAGGGCGACCATGTCTCTCTCCCGGCCTGGAAGCTTGAGCTGGTCCGACGTCTGGATGAGACGATAGGAGTGCTTGTGATGGGCCCGCATATCCACCGACAGTCCCACGTCGTGAAGCAGGGCACTGAGGGAAATTAGATTCCGATCCGCCGAGCTCAGCTTGAAGGTCGGGGCCAGCGAATCGAACAGCTGCAATGAGAGGTCTCGCACCTTGAGGGCGTGCCGGATCTCAGGAGTCGCCGAATCGGGCAAGGGATTGGACTGTAGCATGAGCAGCGTCCTGAGCAGATTCTGCTTCACCCGGATCGACTCATCGACGACGACTCCGAACTTGAGTCCTCGATCAACCGTGATAACGGACTTGAAGCCGTAGGTCTTCATCAAGACCTTCACCACGGCGGCCCCCCCGATGATGATGTCGGCCCGGGACGGATTCAGCCCGGGAATGTGCTTCCTCTGAGCCACCTTCTTCTCCATCAGCGACAGATAGGTTTCGACGAGCTGCTTGTAGCTCATCTCGAAGAAGGTACCCGTCAGGACCCGGCCATACTTCAGGACCTGCTGAATGCCCAGGAGGTTGTTGAGGGCCCCGCCGGAACCAATGAGCACCCGCTTGCCGCCTCGGGATCGCTTGACGGGAATGGTCTTCTTGAGCTCCCGGGCGATGGCCTTCTCCATGGCCTCGATCTCGGCCTTCTTGGGTGGATCGCTGCGGAGGAACCTCTCGGTGGCCACCACGGCGCCCACCTCGGCGCTGGCTGCCTCCCGGATTTCGTGCCCCTCGCCAAGGATCATCTCCGTGGACCCTCCGCCCACATTAAAGAGCAAGTAGGGCCGCTTGGTGAATCCTGGCTCATAGGCGCAGGCCATCGCCACCAGCCGAGCCTCTTCCTGACCGGATAGAATCTCGAGATCGAAGCCGGTCTCCTTTTCCACCAGCTGGGCGAAGTCGGCCTGATTCAAGGCCCTCCTGGTAGCAGACGTGGCCACCACTCGTGTCTTCTCGACACCGAAGCGAGAGCAGATCTCCCCGTATTCCTTCAGTGTCTGAATGGCTCGGCCCTGGGCCAGTTTGGATAGAACACCGGTCCGCATGACCCCCTCACCCAGGCGGGGCATGTCCTTGATGTCATAGACGACATCGAACCGGCCGTCATCATCCATCTGAACGATCAGAAGATGCAGGGAATTGGTTCCACAGTCGATGGCGGCGAGCTTCACGGCAGCCGATCATAGCACGAGGCGTGACCACCACCTGATTCAGCCAGAATGCAGAGGTTTCTTGCTTGAATTGGCCACTAACGCTATACTCCAGGCATTCCGGCTGATCGTGGCCGCACCCTCGCTGTACACCGGCATCTGTTCTGTTACCGGTCCAGAAGCAGGCGGGGAGCCCTCGCGACATGGGGGTCAGCGGTCCCCATCGGTCCCTCTCGCCATCGGCGAGCTTCGGAAGGGGAGCGCGGCAAAGTTCAATCATGCCGCTGCCTGCGCTGTATGAGGTTGCCCCGAGAAGCCTGTCCTGGAGAGGTGGTCATCCCGGGCCTTCGGCACGGGTACCACGAGGGACACCAGGCCGGCTCGATACGAGATGACACCAGTAATGCGCGACGAAACACCCTTCGGGACCCGGTCCCGGATCCGGGAGACGCCTGCGCCTTGCTCCAGGAGACTACGCCGAGCATGAGTTCTCGAGGGTCTGGGCTTTCCCTGCCACGAGACCAGTCCGCCGATTCGTCGGTGTTCGCCATGCTCGGCTGCCTTCCGGTGTCCCGCAGATTTCCCCAGGAATGCACGGAGTCCTCGTGCCAAGAGGGCCGCCTTGTTCGGGCGGACGCCTCTACTCTCATCGTTCCCCTCCCCTTCGCCGGTGCCACACCCATTCGGGTCGCCTCATCAGCGTCAGGAGGGCGAACCAGCGTTTCCCCTAGGGGAAACAATGTGATCCACAGCTCCCAGGAGCCATCGGGTCCGTTCATCCACCGGATGGCGGCCCCGTCGAACCCATGCGATGGGCGTTCATCCCAGACTTCGGCAGGCCGAGAAGAGGCAGCCGGCTGGGTGAATCAGTCCAGACGTAGGGTCGAGGTCCCGGCAGGACCGAGTACCGGGTCGAGCCCACAGGGACTCCCCTCTCGCGCCAGCCAGACCATGCTCACTTCAAGGAGCCCCTGGAGGTCGACAACAATCCATGACCAAGAAGATGCTGATCAACATGGTCGACGAGGAAGAGAGCCGAATTGCTATCGTCGACGGTCAACAGCTCGAAGACCTTTACGTCGAATCGGCGGGACGCGAGCAGGTCAAAGGCAACATCTATAAAGGTGTCGTCGTCAGCATAGCCAAGAGCCTGCAGTCCTGTTTCGTTGACTACGGCGGCAACCGGGCCGGGTTTCTCTCGATAGACGAGATCGATCCTCAGTTCTTCCGAGGCAACTCCCAGACCAAGAACGGCTCCTCGAAGCCGGCCATCCAGGACGTTATCCGTCTCAAGCAGGAACTCCTGGTGCAGGTCGTGAAGGAGGAGATCGGCTCCAAGGGAGCCAGCCTCACGACCTACATTTCCATCCCGGGCAGATATCTGGTCCTGATGCCCGGCGCTGATGAAGTCGGCATCTCCCGAAAGGTCGAGGACGACACGCAGCGAAAGCGCCTCAAGGAGATCATCGCGGGCTTCGAGGTACCGGAAGGCATCGGCCTCATCGTTCGCACCGCCGGTTCAGGCAAGAGCAAGGCGGATCTGGTGAAGGACTTCAATTACCTGCGCCGGCTCTGGTCCGCCATCGACGAGGCCTCAGCCCA
>JAJFLN010000499.1 GCA_021772705.1 Candidatus Cloacimonadota bacterium
GAGTCGATCCGCGACCCGCCTGGCGTCTCCCATGTCATCCACTGAGCAGCAAGTCTTCTGTGAAGCCGACGCCTGGTCCTTCGAGGCCCAGGTCTTCATGGTCATTCCTATGACCTCGTAGCCCTCCTCGATCAGCACTGCTGCGGCAACGGAGCTGTCCACGCCCCCGCTCATGGCCACCACGACTCGCTCCCGAGCCATCGCTGATGTCGTCGTCGCCGTCATCAAGTTACCGGATCCGTCTCAGCTGCCAGGAGATTCGTGATCGGCTCGCAGGTTACTGGCCAGCCGGCCCAGCGTCTCGGCAAAGCGATCCGCCTCGTCCGCTGTCGTACAGCGACTCAGCGAGATGCGGAGGGATGACAGGGCATCGGAACGACTGATTCCCATTGCCAGGAGGACACCAGACGGCTCGATTCCGCCAGAGTGGCAAGCGCTGCCAGCCGACACGGCGATGCCCGCCACGTCCAGGCCCAGCAGCAGGGATTCCGCCTCCGCCTCCGCGATGCAGAGGTTCAGGGTGTTGGGCAACCGGTCCCTCAGGGGCGGTCCGTTCACCTTGCTGGCCGGGATCTCCCGGAGCAGCCGCTCCTCCAAGTGGCCTGTGACCTTCGCCATGTGACGCCGGTCCTCCTCACCCCGCTCGGCTGCCAGCCGGGCGGCCTCCCCGATCCCCACGATACCTGGCGTGTTGTGAGTGCCTGGCCGAAGGCCTCCTTCGTGGCTCGCTCCGAAGGTGACGCCCTCGATGGAAGTCCCCTTCCTGACGTAGAGAGCGCCAATGCCATGAGGACCATAGAACTTGTGTCCCCCCAAGGTCAGCAGATCGGCCCCCAGGTCATCGACGGTGAAGGGGATCTTGGCCGCAGCCTGCACGGCGTCGGTGTGGACCAGCGCGCCTGCCTCGTGTGCCAGGCCGGCCAGCTGCTTCACGGGCTGGATGGCACCGGTTTCGTTGTTGGCAAGCATGATCGCCACCATCAAAGTCGATTCGTCCAGCGCAGCCTTGAGAGACTCCGCATCAATTCGCCCGGACCCGTCCACGGGCAACGGGACCACCTCGTAACCCGACGCCGCCAGATCGGCAAGGGGACCGCTGACAGAGGAGTGCTCCACCAGACTGGTGATGATCTTCCGTCGACCGCCCTCGTGGGCCTTCACGACCCCTCGGATCGCCAGGTTGTTGGCCTCCGTGCCCCCTGAAGTGAAGAGGATCTCCCGGGACGAGGAGCCGATCAGGGCAGCCACGTGATCCCGAGCATCCTCGACAGCCTTCCTTACGTCCCGGCCATAGGAATGAACACTCAAGGCGTTCCCGTGATGCGCTGTCAGGTACGGCATCATCGCCTCCAGCACCTTCGGGTCCAGGGCGGTGGAAGCGTTGTTGTCGAGGTAAATTCGGTTCATGGATGAGAATCCTTCCGGGATGCCGTGAACGGAACGTGAAAGATACCACCGGTAGAGCGTGGATGGCAAACCAGGAAAGGAGAGGAGGGTGCATGTCCCGTAGGGGGTCCCCTCCTCCGCTCGCCCCACTATGGATGCCCGCATCCATAGTGGGGCGAACGGATCCGGAATAGGCCAGGGGACCCCCTACGGGACATGCACCCAAGGAGAGGATCTTTGAGCCGGGACTTTGTCCCGGACCCTACCAGGGGACCCAGCTCCCCTGGACCCCTGTTGGACCACCAGAGAACTTCACGGCTCCACATACCGCTGTTCGCCAAAGGGGTTCCAAGGGGTTCAACCCCTTGGCGGTGGTCTGGAGGCTGAGCCTCCAGCTCCAAAGAACCCATCACTCCCAGCTCCCGCCTACTATCCCACCTTCAAGTAGATTCCGACGGGTATCAAGACCTGCTGGGGGCAGACTCCTCCGTGGGTGTAACGTCCGGCTCCTCTGGGGCGCTTCGAGGGCGGGTCGCGGCGCTCCCTGAATCCGTGGTCGGCGGTGAGGACGAGCAGCGTCTTCGGCTCCAGACGGTCCAGGAAAGGCAGAAGTGCCGGGGCCAGGGCCGTGGAGGCTTCCCTGAAGAGGACAGGGAGTGGGTCCCGTGAAGTGTGGAGCCGATCGTCGAGGGCGTTGTACTTGGCCAGGGTCGTTCCCTTCAGTCCTGGAAGATCTTCCAGGGCCTCCCGGCCAGGTCTTGGAGACTCGATCAGGGCCTCCTCCGGCTCACGGGGGAGATCGGGCCGGTTACCAGTTATCAGGGCATTCATGTTCGGCTCCGTCGTGGTGGGGGAGAAGGCCCAGGCCGTCAGTGTGTCAACGTGGCGAAAGGTCCCCTGGGTCAGGGGCAGCAGGTGATCCCGGAGGTGGTCGTGGAAATCATGACGCATGGCGTCAATCACGACACAGACCGACCGGACGGACCGGAGACGAGTCGCATACCTGGGGATCAGGACTGAGATCAGATCCGCGGGAGTCAGGACGCCCTCCTTGCCGCCTCCCATCAGAGAGGAGTACCGGCTTCTGTAGTGCTCCGAGAATTGCTGTTCCAGTTCACGGCTGCACCTGGAGACTCGGCTGGACGGAACGGCGCCCTCCACGCCGGCGTCCTCCATCGCCTCCTTGACGAGAGCCAGGTCCAGGTCGAGGAAGCCGAGGGCCTGACGGTGCAGCTTCTCCCAGGAGGCGGCATCGAGCTTCCGCGTCAGCGCTTTCTCGGCCTGGCGCAGAGAGACCTCCAGGCGGGCCGATGACGCCAGGGACTCTCCCGACGGTCCGTTGGCGCCCCTCGAGGCCAGCTGCTCCAGCTCTTCGTCGGGTGAGTCCGGCAGGGATCGGCCCAGGACGGCGGCGATGTGACGCGGCACGAAGGGGAAGACCTGATCCCGGGCCATGATCTTCAGGAGCTCTCCCCGGTCCCGGCCATCGAGGACAAGGGATACCATCCGATCCGCTTCCCCCGAGACCTGGAGGCGACGCTCGAGGGCCTCCAGTTGCGATCGCGCCGCCGCCTCGTCCCGGGACAGGAGGTGTTGCGCCAGGTCCGCCGACGGCTCCAGCAGGATTGCCAGATCCCTCCGCCCCATCAACTCGTCAAGGGACTCCGGCGGCAGCTCGACCTGCCGGACCCAGAGAGCGGTGAACAGGGCCTGAAGGAACCTCTCCTCCCCCAGATCCTTCAAGAGTGGAAGCAGATCGGGGAAACTCTGGTCGACATGGGCCAGGAGTCCTTCCTCCTTGCCGGCCCGCTCCGACCGGATCCGAACGATGGCTCCATCTGGCAGCTGCCCCACCCACTGCTGGATGGTCTCGAGCAGCAGACGGGGCTCGAAGGTGCGATCCACCAGCCGATCCACCAGCCGGTCCAGGTCGCGATCAACCACCCTGACCCGGCCCTCGACAGCCTGTTTCAGCAACGGGCCTGCAGGGCCGGCGAGCATCGTCTCCAAGTCCGAAGGCAGGTTCTCGGACAGGGGATCGAGCCGCAACAGATCCTGCAACCTGGAGGAGTCCTGTTCGCGGCCAGCCAGCTCCAGGGCGGACGCGCAGGCCGTGATCGCCTCTCGTATCCGACCGCTGGTCAGCTCCCTGGCAGCATCGGAGAGGGCGGACTCGAAGGCGGCGGTCATGGCTGCCACATCGGGGAGTTCGATCTCCCCGTCGAGGCGGAGACCGCAGCGGCAGATCGGCGCCACCCTGAGAGCAACAGGATCGAACCCACTGCACCGCCGGGACACGACCTGAGACAGGGTCCGGTGAAGCCGAGGGAACTCCTGGGACAGACCGAACTGCAGAAGACCTGTCAACCGGGTCAGCAGGGCGAACTCGCGACCCGTCTTCAGCCGGTCGAAGACGCCGAACCGATCCCGGGAATTCTGCTCTTCATGATGGGCGGCGTAGAGGGGGCAGTATGCGGCGACAAACCGATCGAAGGAAGTGGTGAACTCGGAGCAGGCGTCCTTGCGGAAGGGCAATTCCTGATCGGCGATCAGCTCCTTCAAGTGCTGCAGTGACTCCCGGCAGGGCCTGAAGGGGGCGGCGTCAGGCAGAACGAGATCTGGATGACGCACGTAGGCCGCGACGGCGACGAACCTCTCGGGCCCGGCGATCATGAATTCGCTCAGCCGCTCCGTGCGACGCAACGCCTCCTTCAATCCCGGCGAGGAACCGAAGTGAGCTGCGAAGCGCTCCAGGCCTTCTCGGGGGCCATAGGACACGGCGATGGAGTCCAGCATGGCCCTGACTTGATCCATGTCTCCCCGTGCCCGTGCCAGGCCGAGATCCTCGAGGGACGGCAGTGCCAGGGCCTTGTCGACGCTGGCCTCGAGGTTTGCGATCCACTCGACGCTCTGCCGCTTGTAGGCCACCAGCTCTTCCCAGGCCCCCTTCTGGGCTCCCATGCTGAAGGACTCCCCGGCCTTGCGGGGCGACTTCAGGAAGGGGACTTCTTCCAGGACCGTCCGAATGCTCCCGGAGATCACCTCCCCCTTCGAGACCTCCGTGGCCCGGTCGATCCAGAAAGCCGTGAGCTTGTCTGACTGCAGCCGCTTCCCCTCCGCGTAGAGAGAAAGCTGGCCAGAGAAGAGCAGGGCCAGCAATAACATTCTCATCTGCTCCCGGCTGAGGCCGTAACGGCCCTTCCGAACCGCTCGCTCCACTCCGGCGAGATCGGTCCGGTGCCCCTCGGGAATCCTGTCCAGGACCTCTGCCACCAGGGGGCTCTTCTTGCTGTCTCCGGCGAGCATCAGCCGGTTGCCGGACTTCTTCAGCAGTCCCAGGGGCCTCAGATACCCCTCCAGCAAGGTCTGGAGGGAGCGAGCACCGGGCCCCGTCAGATCTATCTCACCGGAGCGGAAGAACCCGTCCACCAAGTCCCCCTCCCTGTCTCGCAGGAAAGCGGAGGTGAGAGGAGCCACCGAGACGTGACCCGGATAGCGACTCTCCAGCACCGACGCAGCCACCCGCTCCTGCGTCTGCTCCAGGGGAATGTATCCCCAGCGCGCCGGCTCGATGCTCTTCCCCGCCGGGAGGTGGACCCTCCCCGAGAAGTAGGCCTTCTCGAAGATCTCCTTCAGCCGGCGCCGGTCCCGTTCGATCTCCAGCTCGACCTGCTGAGACACCCGCTTTGCCAGGGAGCCGGTGTCGCCTCGCAAGCTCTCGTGCAACAGCTGCCGGCTCAGGATCAAGGCCATCTCCTCCCGCTCGTCACGGCCAATGATATCCGGTTCCCAGACAGCAATTGACGCAGAAGGTGACGCATCCATTCGGGTCGCGTCATGACCTGGGGGAGCCAGAACGAAGACGAAGTCGGCAGTGCTGGAGGAAAGGTCGTCCTCCAGAGCTCGCACCTTCTCCTTCGTCAGGTCTTCTGGCGCGGCGTAAAGCAGATATCCCTCTCGCCGGGTCGATTGCCAGGACACCTGGATTCGACGCTTCGGATTCCTGCTCAGGGCGGACAGGGGCAGGTGCGGCGCGTCCACGGCCTCGACGAGGCGTGTGAACAAGCGGCCATCATCGGGAAAGAGGGTGGATCGGATGTAAGCCACCTTCCTGCGAATGATCAGGTTCACGTCCGCTTCAAGATCGATCCGGTAGACGTCGGAGTGCTCCCCCTGGCGCTCCTCCTTTACCAGATAGGCCCCCTCCTGGCTCATCCGCTCCAGGAGATCCGCCACGTACTGATAGTTTGCGTCGGAGTGGAGGGCCGTCACGCGGTAGAGGACCATGTCGGCCAGCTGCCCGACGGTGAACTCCCGACGGATAGGGCTGATGGCCCCCAAGAGGATCACCTTCAGCAGCCGCAGGGCCAGGGCGGCTTCCTCCAGATCCGGGAAGATCCGGGGGGTCTCGCCTTCAAAAAATCGATAGACCACCTCCAAGAAAGGGTTGGTCTCCACCATCTCCTTGATGCGATTCTTGAAGTGGTCGAACACCACGTCGGGTTTCAACAGCTCCGTATCGGGCTGATCCAGCATGGAAGGGATTCGCCGCTCTCGATCGCCCCCCACACGGGCGCCAATGAAGTCCACGATGCCACGATGCTGGCTAAAGAGGGTCTTCAGGTCCTCCAGCAACAACAGCGTCCCGGGATGCACGGGATAGAGCGCCCGAAAACGGTCCTCGCCGGGATCGAAGCCCGTGAAGGCACGTGAGTGAGCCCGGTAGATCTCGGAAATACGCTGGCCGGCACCCTCGCGCTTCGGCAAGAGGCGGCGGGAGATCAAGTCCTCCAGATGCTTGCCCGTCAGTGCCAGCCGGCCGGGATAGCGGTCCTTGATCTTGTTGAAGGCCGACTGGGTGATCTCCCCCGTATCCTCGATGCGCTCCTGCAGACTGGCAACGACCCAGAACGGATTTCCGCCCCCGTACTCGCCAAGGAACTGGAGAAATCGAATCTCCTCGTTGAATCCTCGGGCGTCGGTCTTGGATCGAAGGAACTCGGATAGCTCGTCGATGAGGACCACCACGCCGGAGTAGCCGGCGTCCTGAAGACTGGCTGCCAGACGATCAAAGGCCGCCGCCCGATCGTGGCGGGCCCGGAGAGGGAAGTCCACCGATGCCAGAAAGCGCTCCAGGGATTCATGACTGGCGGGAGAGAGCAGGGCATCCAGGTCGTCCAGCCCCTCCTTCTCCAGAAAACTCTCCAGTGGCTCGGCGTAGCGCTCCAGCAGCAGCGCCGCCATGTCCGGAGGAATCCTCGGCTGGGATGGCGGGGCCATTCCTCGGCATTGGAAGGACAGACCGATCTCGTCGAGGACGATATCCTCCAGTCGTTCCCGGGAGCTGTGCTCCACCAGGGAGACGAAGACGGGCAGGTAACGACGCCCGGCCAGGGAGATCGAGATGGTCTTCAGGGGGCTGCCCTCGAGCTCGATGTGATCCCAGGACGAGGGATCTTCCAGGAGCAGTCCCAGGGCCGACAGGAAGTGAGACTTGCCGCTGCCGAAGTTGCCCTGCAGGAAGAATCCCTTTCCCTCCAGCGTCGACAGAGACGAGAGGATCGCCACCAGGTTGAAGGCGACCTCAGTGGTGAGGACGAAGCTCTCGAGCAGCTCCTCCCGGAGATCGTCGTCTCGCCGGTCCGCCATCTGAACGACGGTGCGGAACCGAGGAGCCTGGATCAGGTCGCCGATGACGCCAGCCGATCCCTGCTTCTTGTTGGCGGCCTTCGTGCTGACCATGGCTCAGCCCTTCCGCTCGACGCCCTTCAGGGCCTTCTTCCGAAGCCCGTGAAGCTGGGGCAGTTCGGGATGCTCCGCCAGGGCTCTCTCGAAGAGCCGGTTCAGCTCCTCGAAACGACCGAGCTTCTTGTAACAGGAGACAACGACGCTTCGGACGAACCGGTCCAGGGGGTCCTCCATGAAGAAAGGCTCCAGGACTCCGATGGCCTCCTCGGAGTTACCCAGCTTGTTGAGACAGAACCCCCGCTGCCGCAGGGCATACCGATTGGAAGGCTCAAGCGCCAGGGCAGTCTCGAAGGCCGCCGCCGCTCCGGCATGGTCGCCCTGCTTGTAGAACTGTTCCCCCGCCAGGATATGAAGCTGCGGATTCCGCTGGTAGCTGGGGACTCTCAGAAGCGCATGAAGCTCCTCGAGTGCCTCTCCAGCCGAGAGCTCCGCAAGCCGGTTCCGGATCAGGTCCCGGATCGTGAATGGGTCCTGTGGCCTGAGCTTCAACAGCTGCTCGCAGACCCGCGTGGCCCTCTCCGTGTCCCCCCTGGCTGCACACGCCGTCTCAAGGCCCGCCAGCAACCAGACGTTATCCGGCTCGGCCTCCAGGGCCGCCTCGGCTCGGCGTATGGCTTCGCCATGCTCTCCAGCCCGGTTGAGCGCCTTCACGATCAAGCTCGTCAGGTAAGTCGAGGGCTGCTGGCGCTCAGCTTCAAGGAACTGCTCCAGCGCCTCGCGGGGCCGCCGCTGCCGCAGCAACACCTCCCCCTTCAACTTGAAACCACCGGCCCCTTCTGGGAAGTCCCGCTGCAGCTCCTCGATCAGACGAGCCGCCTCCGACACCTTCCCGCCAGCAAGCAGCAGCTGGGCCAACGCCTCCCGCAAGATCGAGTGCCCCGGATAGACCCGCAGCGCATCCCTCAATTCAGCCTCGGCAGCAACGAAGTTCCGCTCCTTCCGTAGCTTGCGGGCCAGCTCGAGCTTCATCCGGATCAGGTCCGGCAAGGCAGGGCGTGTCATGGCGATGCCATCTTACCGCGATCGCCGGGGCAACGACTCAATTGAAAGACTCCCGCATGGGCGCCGCCCCTGACCCCGCCCAATGGTCCAGACCCAATG
>JAJFLN010000500.1 GCA_021772705.1 Candidatus Cloacimonadota bacterium
GTACAGGAAGAATGGTCTCCTGCCTCAAGGGAGCTACGCCATGCCTGGCCCCTCGACAAGCTCGGGGCGAACGGAGGGTGCATGTCACCCAGGGGGTCGCGCGCACGCGCGTACGCGCGGCCCCCTGGGTGACATGCACCCTCCTCTCCGCCCTCCTCTCGCTTTTCCCGCCCTCAATCTGCCATACTGGGGGCTCCCTTCGAACCGTGAACGGGGTCATCGACATGGGCGTCTCCTACGTAGATATAGCGGCTCAGCATGCGGCACTCCGCGAGGAGCTCCTCCTGGCCGCTGGCCGGGTAATCGACCACGGTCAGTTTGTTTTCGGTCCAGAGGTGGAGCGCTTCGAAGAGGAGCTGGCCCGAATCTGCAAGGTCTCTCATGCCGTGGGACTCAACTCGGGTACTGACGCGATGGCTCTGGTCCTGAGCGCGCTGGATATTGGACCCGGGGATGAAGTGATCACTGTGCCCAACTCGTTCATCGCCTCCGTCGGTGCCATCGTGCAGGCTGGAGCCACACCGCGCCTGGTCGACGTGAAGGACGATGGGAACATGGATCCGGAGCTGCTCGAGGCGGCCATCACTTCCCGGACCCGAGCTGTGATTCCTGTGCATCTGACGGGCAAACCGGCAGATATGGACCCCATCTTGGAGCTGGCCCGCGGCCGGGGTCTGCACGTCATCGAGGATGCGGCCCAGGCCGTGCTGGCCGAGTACAGGGGACGTCCGGTTGGTTCCATCGGCGTCGCCGGCTGCTTCAGCCTCCATCCGCTCAAGACACTGAACGCCTGTGGCGACGGCGGCGCCGTGACCACCGATGACGCCGAGCTGGCTCACCGCATCATGCTGGCTCGAAACCACGGGCTCAAGACTCGTGACGAGGTGGTTAGATTCGGGATCAATTCCCGTCTCGACACGATCCAGGCAGCATTCCTGCTGGTCAAAATGGGGCACTTGCACGCCTGGACCGAGGCTCGCAGAGCCGCTGCGAACCTGTACAGGAAGAGCTTGGCAAACCTGGAACAGCTCAGGCTGCCCCAGGAGGGTCCCCACGAACGACCTGCCTATCACACGTTCGTCGTTCGGGCCCAGCGGCGCGACGAGTTGAAGGCTTACCTGGCGAGCCGGGGCATCGGGACAGCCATTCACTATCCCGTGCCCATTCACCTTCAGGAGGCGGCCCGGGACTTGGGCTACGGCCAGGGGGACTTTCCCGTCTCCGAACGACTGGCCGGTGAGATCCTCAGCCTTCCCATCCACCCCGGCGTAGGTCCTGCGGAAGTAGAGCAGGTCAGTGACGCTGCTCGGGCTTTCTACGCCGCCTGAGATCCACCGGAGGCAAGCTTGCGAGTTCCCTTTTCCTATCTGGATCGCCAATTCGCTGATGTCGACGCCTACCTGGAAGACGTGCGGAAGGTCGTCGTTCGGGGCGACTTCACCCTCGGCCCGGAGCTGCAGGAGTTCGAGCGCCGTTTCGCGTCTCTCCACGGACTTCCCCACGCCGTCGGTGTAGGGACCGGCACAGATGCCATCACCATGGCCCTCGAGATGCTGGGTGTACAGAAGGGTGACGAGGTCATCACCACGCCCAACACTTTCATCGCCACCGTCGGCGCCATCGCCATGTCCGGCGCCCGGCCCGTGTTCGTGGACAGCGAAGACGGGTTCGTGATCGATCCCAATCTGATCGAGGCGGCCATCACACCTCGGACTCGGGCCATCGTTCCAGTTCACTACACGGGGAACATGGCCGACATGCCGGCCATCATGCCCATCGCCGAGAAGCACGGTCTGACTGTGGTCGAGGATGCCGCCCAGGCCATCGGTGCCTCCATCGACGGCAAGGGGCCCGGCTCCTGGGGCGCTGCGGCCGCATTCAGCCTCCATCCTCTGAAGAACCTGAACGTCTGGTCCGATGGGGGCATGATCCTGAGCCGGTCATCGGAGCTGATCGACAAGCTTCGCCTCCATCGAAATCACGGTCTCGTGAATCGGGACGAGTCGGTGGTCTTCGGCAGGAACTGCCGGTTCGACAACATTCAGGCGGTCGTGGGCAACAGGCTCATCGCCGAGACAGATGTGATCACGAGCAGGCGAATCGAGAACGGTGCCCGATACGATGCCGCCTTCGCCGGCCTGGCGCCGCACCTGGTGGTACCCCGCCGCCGGCCTGGCGTGAAGCACGTCTTCCATCTTTACGTGGTCCGGGTGGAGCGTCGAGACGAGTTGTTGAAGTTCCTCCAGGACAGGGGGGTGGAGGCGAAGATTCACTATCCCAAGCCAATCCACCTCATGCCCGCCGCCGCCTATCTGGGCTACGGGGAGGGAGACTTCCCGATGGCCGAAGCTCACGGCAGGACCGCCCTGACGTTGCCCTCTCACCAGCACCTGACCGAAGAGGAAGTGGCCTACACCATCGCCACGGTTCAGGAGTTCTTCAATGGCCGCTGAGAGCCCGTCGAAGGAGCGGTTCGCCGTCATCGGCAGCAATTCGTTTTCGGCGGCCGCCTTCGTCGCCCGGGCGCTGGCCGACGGCGCCGAGGTCCTCGGCATCAGCCGATCCGCGGAGCTCGATCCGGTCTTCCTGCCTTACCGCTGGGCGCCCCACGATCGGTTCCGCTTTCTCCAGCTCGATCTGAACCAGCACAGTGATTCTGTCGCCGAGAACCTGGAGCGCTTCCGTCCGCACTACGTCGTGAACTTCGCCGCCCAGGGAATGGTACCCCAGAGCTGGAACCATCCGGAACAGTGGCTGGAGACCAACGGGGTGGCCATGGTCAGGCTCCACGATCGGCTCCGGAAGATCGAGGGACTCATCCGCTACGTCCATCTCTCCACACCGGAGGTCTACGGAAGCACCGACGGCCTGGTGACAGAGGAGACGCCATACAACCCCAGCACGCCCTACGCCGTGTCGAAGGCCTGCGCCGACATGAGTCTGCAGGCGTTCCACGGCGCCTATGGCTTTCCGGCCATACTGGCCCGGCCTTCCAACTACTGTGGCCCGGGTCAACAGCTCTACCGGATCATTCCCCGGACGATTCTCTACATCCTGAACGGCAAGACACTTCGTCTGGAAGGGGGCGGCAAAGCCATCCGGTCATTCCTGAATGCCCGATGCGCCGCCGATGGTCTGATCCGGATGGCCCGTGAGGGCCGGAACGGCGAGGCCTACCACCTGGCAACGGATCAGAATACGACGATCCGAGAACTGGTGGAGCAGGTCTGTGTGCGAATGGGGAAGAGCCTCGAGGAATGCACCGAGGTCGCGCCCGATAGGCTGGTCCAGGACAAGGCCTATCTCCTCGACTGCGGCAAGGCGAAGCGAGAGCTCGACTGGTCCCCCACAGTGGCGCTGGAGGAGACTCTGGACGAGACGATCCGGTGGGTCAAGGATAATCTGGACACCCTGATGCGGCAGGACCAGGAATACGTTCACAAGGTGTGAGGTCCCGTAACGTGCAGTTCGG
>JAJFLN010000006.1 GCA_021772705.1 Candidatus Cloacimonadota bacterium
CTCCAGTCGGAAACTTCACACCCGTCACGATGGACCACTGGGTCGTCCGAAAACGATCGTCCTCTTTCGAAATCCGGTACTTCGTCAGCAGGCTCACGTCGCCGAGACCCGAACTCCGGAGCACGCGGCCACTAGCCGACAGCCGCTTTTCGACCCGAGGAACCACGACAGTCGTCACCCAGTCCGTGTTGTCTGGATCGATGTAGAAGGGATACGCGACCGGGATGACACTCACCCGCAAGCTGCGTCCGGCCGGATCGACCTGGGGATCGCCACCTCGAATCAGCCCGCTCTTCCGGACCACACGAAGGAAGCTGCGGATTGCACTCCCTTCCAGACCGGTTGTGACGGGAGTGTCCGTCCGGATGGGCGGGCCCTGGCCCAGGGCGAGCCCGCTAGACAACGCTAGCCAGCCGACGGCAAGGAACAGATGAAGAACTTTGTTGAATGCTACAGCTATTTCCCAATTTCTCCTGGCTCTGATCACTGGCCGGCCGTGCTCTCTATCAGCTTGAATGAACGCAGATGGAGCACTGACGGATGCCCGTGATGTCCTTCCGGTAACTCGCTCTCCAGCCGACCGGTCACTACGACTCGCTGGAGCTTCTCTTCAGGAAGCTCCTTCAGCTTCGACTCTCCTCGAAGAATCACCGATTCACCGCTTTCACCAACGGCAAGCACCATCTTGCCTCCATCGCTTGAAATCTGTCCCGTGAGGGTCGCCTCGATGCCGTTTGGTGTGAACCCGGCCTTCCGGACAGCCTCCTGGATTTCCCTGGCATCCAGCAACCTCCCCGTCTTCGGCCAGAGCTCCGCACTTCCCTTGTCAACACGAATCGACATGTGATCGAGCCCATCCAGGGCCCGCAGCCTCTTCTGGAGGCCGTAAGCTCAGAACGGGCATGCAAGCCCATCCACCTGAACGACATAGGGGGCCGCTGGCGGCTCGGCTGCCGAAACACGCCAGGTCAGCACACCCAACATCACGGCAGCCATGAGAACCACTTGAACCGTTCCGGTTACGACCATCTGTATCACCCTCATCGAATACCTCCTGTTGTTGTCGATCCCGCCCTCCCGACAGAGGAGCCGGAAGGTCGGAATTGTTGAATTCGGTGGTTGCCCCAGTCGACGACGTAAAGATTCCCCTCTGCGTCCACGTCCACGTCAGTTGGTGATTCCAAAAGATGGCTTCTCGTGCTCCAGCCGACGCCGACGATACCCGCCAGCGTGAAGCCCAGCTCCTGCACCCGCTTTATGAAGCGGATCCGGCGCACCGCCTCGGCCGGATACTCGCGGTAGCCCGACGGCCCACGCTCCGGCTCCGCCAGCAGACCTCGTCGCTCGTAGTAGCGAAGCGTCTGGACGTTGACGCCCGAGAGGCGCGCCACCATTCCCGTCCTCAGCGAATCCGGGCTTTTGCGTGTCATCACGAAGAAGACTACGCCCGGTACCAAGGTACCGAGTCAACTCTCTGCGCGAATCTTTCCGGACTTACGGCCGAGTGGGCGGCCGGTGACTCCTTGACCCTTTTGGCTTCCTACATCTCCAGGCCATAGAAGAGATCACGGACCATTCATCCTACTATGGATGCCCGCATCCAGGACGACTGAATGGCCGAGTTTTCCCGATCCGTTCGTCCTGAGCCTGTCGAAGCATGTCCTGAGCTACGCCGAAGGGGATGAATGGAGCGGGCGGCCATATAGTCTGAGCTGACAGTCCTGGCCTGCGTCAAACAAGATGCACAGCCGTTTCAGAAGCTCATCTCGAACACTTCGGAACGCGGCCAACCTTGCTTCAGGCTCCGAAATTACCGCTGGGTCTGGCAAACCCCAGTGTCACCACATCTCTACGGGCCGGGACGTACCGCTCCCCGTGCTCCAGGTCCGGCCGCCGACCCCGTCACCCACGGCCGACACAGGGGGCCCGATCCTCCCGCCGCTCCCGGCTGCCGCCAGCGCCCCCAACCTGATCTGTACCCGTCGCCTCCCCTCCAAGACAATGGCCGTCATCCCAATCTCACGAATCGCCTATATGACCACTAACCGGCCTGCCGCGTCAGCGTTCCAGGATCTCGAAGGTGACGGCACCGTTGAGGAAGTCCTTGAATCCCAGGACCAGCCGGCCCTGAGAGTCGAAGGCCAGGTCGAGATACTCGGGACTGCGCCATCGATCCACGCCATCCAGAGCGGGTTCCAGCTTGACGGGATGGGCCAGCAACTCTCCTTCCTGTGAGTAGACCAGCAGCTCTCTCGAGGAAGGCAAGAGGACCCAAACTCGACCTCTTGAATCGACGGCCATCCGGGCTGCGGGAGAACCGGTCTCCACCCTCCAGCTGACCAGCGGCCCCCCCTTCGTCGAGTAACGGCTGATCACCTGCCTCCCGGTCTCCAGTACCAGCAGCTCTCCCTGACTGGTGATAACCGGAGCGACAGGATCGGCGGCAGGGGTGACACGGAGAGGTACCCCATCGTCATCCAGCAGGGTTATTCTCCCTGTCCCCTGGGTCAGGTAAAACCCCTGCCCCTCCGGTCCCGCGGACACGCCGGTCACACGGTGAAGCAACGAGCCCGGCAGCCTCTTGGCCAAGGTCCCTCCCCTGTCGAACAGCCACCCCTCTTCCGTAAGGCCGTCGCAAATCAGCCAGCGGCCCCAGGCCGAACGAGCTATCGAGAGGCGGGTGAATTGATCGTACTTCTGAGGGCGCCAGAAAGGTGTTCCATCGGGCCACTCGAGATGGACCGGCGTCTCCATCGGCTCCTCGCCTGGAACCAGGACTCTCAGGGGAGTCTTTCCGGAGGAGAGGGACCAGACCTGATCTCCCTCCCGGAACACCTCCTTGATGACTCCTCCATCCCAGGGATACCAGGAAGAGACGCCGACTCTCCGAAGCTCGAATTCGAGTGTCTGAACCGTGGGCGGCGCCGCCAGATCCGAATGGGCCGGGAAGCTCCTGAGCAGGTCCCAGCGGGGGATCTGTTGAATCTCCCCCTCAGGAAGGCGGCGCCGCGTCAAAGTGAGAGGAGCATTCACTCCCGGCGTGCCGGACCGGACAGTGAGTCGATGCCAGCCCTGGTGAAGCAATCCCCGGAATGGCCGCCCCGCCTCCGTTGCTGGTTCCCTGTCGATCTCCACGGTACTCACTCCGGGGGCGCTTATCTCCCAGGTCGCCGTCTCGTGAATTCTGAGACCGCCTGAATGGACTACCGCCGAAGCACTGGAGACAATCTCCAGCCCTCGCAGGGAGAGGACTTCTTCGGCCGGAACTCGATAGAACTCCAGATCGACCTCGTGATCGAAGTACTTGATCGAGGTCATGGGGGACATCTCACCAGGGAGAAACCTTTGAAGGATCGACTTACGATGACTGGAGTCCACCAGATACTGAAGGGTCCCGGAAACTTGCCCTTCAGGGAAGACATCGCCGGCTGGATAGCTAGCCAGATAGGGCTCGCCCCTCAGCCGGAATTTCAAGTCCGGCGAGACATCACCCACCGGCGCCGAGTGCCCCCGCAAGGCGGCCTGAGAGATCAGGACCGGACCCTCGCTCGCCGCCTGTGACGCGCCCTGGATCAACAGGTGTTCCATCTTGTTCTCGGAATGGAAGAAGCTGATCTCCCGGGTGAACTCGGCGTACCAGGGCTGAGCTGACAGCAACAACAGGACGGTGACGAGGCGCAGAGGTACGGCGAGCCCCGCCCGGGCCCTGGCGATCTTCTCCAGTGCTTCCACGCCGCGAGCGGCGCAGACGGCCATGACCGGCAGGACGAGCAAGAATCGCCTCGGCACGAAGGGGTCATGGCCGGAGTCGAGCAGGGCCAGAGGCAGCAGACCGATCGCGACGGAGGAGAGCAGGCAGGCCGCCGGTTCGCCGTGGGCGAGGCGGGGGAATCGGAGGATCAGGGCGGCGCCCAGAGCAACCAGTGTCGCTCCGGCGGCGGAATGCAGCGTGGTGATCTGGTGACCGCTCTGCAGGTTCAGAGGGATAGCCAACAGCTGGCTGGCCGATTCGAGAATGGACAACAACCTGGGAATCGATTCTGTGATGTCCGGACCGATCACCTCCTGCACGTGAGCCCAGTAAGCAATGGGCTGCCTCCACCAGAAGAGCGCCACAGGCAAGGCTCCCAGGGCGGCCGTGGACAGCATCAATCCAGTCCCGGAACCCAGACCGTCGCGGGGACGATCGTCGAACCAGGCGATCAGCGCCAGCCCGCCGAGGATCAAGATGGGGGTGAGCCTCCCCAGGGTGTAGGTGTGGAATGAGAGGCCCATGGCAAGTCCGCAAAGCACGAACCAGAACCGCCGCTTGCCTTCCATGGCCAGGGAGAGGAAGAGCCAGGCAGCCGTGGCCAGCGTGGGGACCCAGATCTCCGGCAGGGCGATCCGGGAGTAGTAGACATGACGCGGATTGACGCACAGCAGCAAGGCAGCCAGCAGAGCCGTGGTCCAGCCGCTCCAGCGACGAACGAGGAGGTAGACGAAGGCGACTCCGAGGACTCCGGCGACGGCACAGGGAAGCCTGAGGGCGACAACGGGATCCTCGAACGCCGGGCCGAGGAGAGCCTGGAGGAAGAAGGGCGCCATCTCCCAGCTCTCGCTGTCATAGATGACGAAGGCCCGGAAGGGGGCGCCTTGCTCGATCCAGTTCACGATCTGTGATGCGACCCCTTCATCCCAGAGACTTCCCCAGGGATGATCGTGCAGGTCAGCCAACCGGAGCCATCCGGCGAAGACCATCAGGCATGTGACGCAAAGGGCCTCCATCCCGGAGGAGAGGCGTGATCCGGGAGGCCGCTCGTCTCCGTTGTCCCGGCCAGGGACGGGAAACGGCCAGAGACAGGCCAGGACGCAGATCAGCAGCAGCGCTGCCCGTGGGGCGACGTCTCGTTCAAAGGAGCCGAAGGGAAACCGGGGGAACAGAGGCCATCCGAGCCAGGCAATGGCGGCAAGGAGGAAGAGGAGCGCGAGACGTGCCTGAAGCAGCCCCCTTTCTGATCCACCGTTCATGGATCGAAGTGAATCCGGTCCAGCTCGGGAGTCGTGAAGATCGGGATCACGCCCAGGGCGGCGGCCCGCTCCTTCACGAAGCGCACCCGTTCCGGCCTCATCGAGTACTCCAGCGCCAGGGCGAGGCGGCCCGACTGTCGAAGACGCTTCAGTCCCGCCTCCAGCCGGATCGTGTTCGACTCATGGCGAGGGTTTCCCACCAGATCGTGATAGACGAACTGGGTACAGGCGCCGTCGATGGCCTCCAGCAGTTCGGGCCGCTCCAGCAACTCACCGGCATCCTGGAGGAGCACGCCGAACTCGGGCCGGAGCTCCCGTCCACGGGCGGCAATGCCACGAATCAGGTCAATCAGATCCTGATCGGCCTCGGCTCTCTCGGCCCGGGACAGCTGCCACTGCTGTAGCCCGACGAGATAGACGCCGTCGTATCCCTTGGCCAGCAGCCTCTCGAGATACCCATTCGGCCGGCCCAGGAGGATCTCTTGCCAGGCCGGGTCCCAGAACGCCACACCATGGACTCCCGGCCAGATCGGGTCCGGTTGCCGAAGCCATGGGGGCCGGACCTGGGGCCACTCGGCCTTCCAGTAGAAGCGAAACTCCTCCGCCTCACCTATAGAGAGCTGGGCTACCAGAAGAGAGCCCTGAGACTGGATGCGGCTGACCTCCGATGGCGTCAGGGAAGGGGGCTCCTCGCCCTTGAGCCACTGGAGCCTGTCCCATAGATCATCGATGACGATCAGGTCCTTGCCGCACCGGCTGAGGTCCTCCAAGTCCTTCTGCTCCATCTGCAGGACCCAGGATCGAACGTCCCGCCACTCTCTGGGTAGCGGTCTGGCTCCGGCGACGCCCTGAAGGGCCACCAGGAAGGTCATGGTCAGGACAGCAAACTGTGGGATGGAGAGAACTCTGTTTCACCTGCCCTCGAAGACTTCAGCTTACCTCATCGGCCCACTTGGGGTCCGCGTAAGAACTACTCCGGTGAACGCCAGTCGTGAATCACCTCTCGCACGTCGGGGAGGGCGGCCCGAGAAGCTACGGCCTCCGGCGCTGTCAGGACCCGAACGAATCCACCGAGCCCACCGGTGAGTCCGAGCAACCACTCTCCGGCCCCGAGAGAATTGACGGCGCAGTAGAACGGCGGGAGATCCCCCTGAGGCCCCACATTCCAGGTTGGAAGCGTGGTTGGCGGCATCAGAACAAGGCCCTCGGAGTCGAAGACCATCATCCGGCCACCGGAAACGAGCAGGGCCACCCGGTTCTCCTCATCCGATGCAAGCCGAGTCAGGGGGGTCACTTCCGTGGCTCTCCAGAAATCCAGCTCACGGCCCGATTCAGAGTCCAGTACGGCCACTCCCCCCCGATAGGGCTGAGCCGCGAACAGCCTCCGGCCGTCGGCGGAGAAACAGAACCCGAAGACACCTTCGATCTCCCGAGAGGACAGGGGGCCACCGTGCAGATCGACCTGGAGCAACTCGAGAGTCTCCGGTGAAGAGAGGATCACTCGCCGGCCCGCCGGATCCATCGCCATCCCTTCGATACGTCTGGATTCCTCCGCCAGGTCTATTTGGCCGGTCTCGGTTCCCTCCCGATCCAGAAGAAGCAATCGGGACCGGGCGGCGTCGAGGAGCACCGCGGTTCCATCGGTCCCGAAGTCGATTGACCAGGCCCAGCCCTTGTAGTCAGATGACATGGCCAGTCTCAGTCTCGAACCGCCGGAAGCACGGAACCGGGACCTAGCTGGCAAACGAGCTCCGTCTGAGCTCATGTATCTGAAGGAGTTGGGGCCTGAAGTCAGGGCCAGAATCCCGTCATCCAGAGCAATCAGGTCCTGCTGCAAGCCATCGAGATGGGCGTTGGGCCAGTAACGAGCGGACCGAACCACGAGCCGCAAGGGGTCCCTGGATACCTTGCTGGCCAGCAGCGCCGGGGCGTCCGGGACTTGCCGGATCAGGTTCCATCTCGGGATCTCCCGGTCCCTCTGGCTCGGCTGCAGAGCCCAGAGCAGCTGGGGAGCAACTGGATTCAGGGAACCACGCTCGAACTGCAACCGGAAAGGGTGCCACCCTTCGCCGAACTCACCCCGCAGAATGGCCCCGGAGGGAGTCAACGGGACAGAGCTCTGCCCAACAGACAGAGACATCTGTCCCAGACCCAGGGCTGACAACACCCATGACCCCTGTTCAGGCAAGTAGATTGCGCCCGACCATTCCCACCGGGTCACTCCGGCGACTTCCCGGTCCGGAAAGTCGACACTCCCCAGCTGTTCTTCGATCAGGAGCTTGCGTCCGGCTCCGAATCCTCGGCAAGTCACACCCTGATGATTCCAGGCCTCCAGGCCGGGAACCTGGAAGAACATGTGAGGGTCGCCTGTCCGCGGGTCCCGCATCATCACCGGCTGCCCCCCGGAGTGAACCGGTATCAGCAGGTCCGTCCACCTGGGCGACCCGAGAACGTACAGAGGCTCTTCCCGGGGAGGAAATGTCGGATAGGGATTGAGACCTTCGGCCACGTGAATTCCAAACCCCCTCTCGAACAGGCCTCGCAGAGGCATCATCCCCGCGTCCACCAGGGCAGGGCGAGGTAGAGACCGGCGGGTCACGATCACGGGTCTTTCCGGGGCCAGGGCCAGAGCGACGGCCATACGCTCCGTCGACACTTCGCAAGGCACGGGGTTCAACCAGGGCACGGCAGAGCGGAGGGTGGTGAACATGAGCGCCCCCATCGCTGCTGTGATCAGGACCTTCATGAGCCGATTCTCCCGGACGACGGGGGGCAGCAGACAGCTCAGGTTCGCCAGGGCAAGTCCGAGGAGCAGGTAGGCCGGGCCGAGAAGCAGGATGTAACGGCGGGCGCTCTCGGCCTCGAAGCTGACCAGCAGGGGAGGGAGCAGTCCCGACACCAGCATGGCCGCGGCAGCGAACTCGAAGCTACTTCCTGTGCGTCGTCGATACCAGAGCACCACCAGGCCCAGCAGTGACAGGGGAGGAACGATGGACGGAAAGAGCCGGAAGTCCTGGTAGAGGTCTCCCAGACCGGTCCAGATGGCGCCGACCCGGGAGAAGCGAGTCAGCACCTCGGCGCCCCACTGTCCTGGCTCACGACCGATGAGAGTCATCTGAACGAGCCGGCCCAGGTACTCCCCCAGCACCGTCGGCGTGAAGAGAATGGGAGCCAGGGCCAGGAACACGAGCAAGGCCACGACAACAGGTCCGATCCAGGCTGAGGGCTGCCGCCAGGTGCCGTCGGCGACCCGGGCCAGGATGATGACAAGGAAGACGATTGCCGGAACGAGGCGAAAGATGGGATAGGTATTCAAGCCCAGTCCGAGCAGCACGCCGAGCAGGGCATGGTCCCGTATCCGGCGTCGCCGCAGCGCCGTCGACAGAGCCAGAAAAGCCAGTAGCTGAGCCAGAACAGCCAGGGAGAAGCTGTTTCCCATCCGGCTGATCATGACGTGGCAGAGATTGAACGCGAACAGCAAGCTGGCGATCGCCGCCGGGGCCACTCCTGTCTTCAACCGCAGGAACAGATACAGCACCACAACGGCCATCGAACCAGCCAGGGCAGAGAGGGCCCGGAACGCCATCAGACCGGGTCCCAGAGCCTGGAACACGAGGGCCTGCAAGTAGAAGGAGGCGGCCTCCTCTCCCAGAGAGGAGTAGTGAGTGAGGACAGTTCCGGGACCCTGACCCTCCAGGATATCCATCACGATCTGGCCGTTCAGCTCCTCGTCGATATCAGGGAGCGGAGGATGAGTTTCCAGAGCCCCGAGACGCAGGACCGCCGCAACAGTGAAGATCAGCAGCAGAGCCAGGATGTCCGATCCCCCGAGGGTCCGATGCGCCCCCCCATCCCGCGGCTGCAAGGCAAGCACCGAGCCCGTCAGGAGCAACAAGGTCAGCATCGCCGACGCAACGACTGGAGCGAACCCCGGAACACCCAGGGCCAGAGTGATCAAACAGAGGGCCAGGACAGCACGAACCGCCCAGGGAGTCTCAAAGGGAACCGGACCAGTCGGTTCGGTCATGAGGGAGCCCACGACCGAGACCGGGCTTCAGCCGAGAGGCCTCCAGTTCCGTCAGGCTGAAAGTGCATCAACGGGAGAGATCCGAGAGGGGTATCACCTCGACGATGCTCAACGGCCGGCCCTGCTGCCGGAAGGGGTCCAGGACTTTCGGTGAGCGCCCGCAACCCCGTCCAGCCGGAAGTGGCTCGTGGAGCCGACGACGATGAGACGATACTCCCGCTCGTAGGTGCGCGCCCTGTTCCGGCTCGTCACGGTGATGGCGAACCGGTGGTTCCCGGGCACCCGGATCTGTATCCAGTCGATCATGTCCAGGGCCGTGGAGTGGCACATGAGATTGCCCTCCTCGTCGTGGAGGGCAAGGTCCACATCGTGACGCAGGCGCAGTCCATGGCTGAGGAGGGTGGTTGGTGCCCCTCCCATGAAAGGCCGGTAACTCTTGAGGGGCACCAGGAGGACCGTCACGAGCTGATCCTCCCGGGAGGTAACCCAGTAGGAGTCCGCGGCCCCGGGAGTGACGGTGCCTTCGACCATGAAGGAAGTATCGTTGTCGCCCAGTCCCCTGGCGTGGTCCTCTCCGTAGAACTCAACGAGCTCGAACTCTCTGTCCGTGCCCTGACCACCAAAGGCAGCGGGGATTGAAATCGTCCGGGCGATCTCACCGTCGGAGTGAAAATAGTCACCCGTCTCGGCGGCGTCATGGCCGTGGGCCCCATTGGGTCCCAGAGGACCGAGCGGCCCCAGGGGCCCGAGGGGTCCCAGGGGGCCCACGATGGCCCACTCGCCCATGGCCTGCAGCTGGTCCCCTCCGGGCTTCAGGGTCGGCAGAACGTGTCGATAGCCATGCTCGCCGAGAGGCCCGTCGGGGCCGAGGGGGCCGGAACCGCCCAAGGGTCCACCCTCCGCGGTGAGGGATCTGGACAGCTCGGTCCAGTCACCCACGGCCTTGAATGCCCAGGTGGGGTTCCAGAGGTTCGATCCGAGAGGTCCCAGGCTGCCCAGGGGCCCCCAGGGACCGATGGGTCCTTCCCATCCCAGGGCTGAATGGAGGACAAAGGAGCTGGACTGGCCGTCCTGGTCAATCGTGGAAGCCGTGACATAGGTGAACGGAGCCGGATCATCCGCAGTCACGGGCAGAGCCAGTATGAAGCTCAGGCAGATACAGGCCGCGAGGCCCCGCAAGTTGAACGAGAGTGGGAAATGCATGTATTCCTCGGCTGCTTCAGGGTGAAAGTCCCGACCGTGATTCACGACTCACAGTGTACATCCGCAGAAACCAGGACACACGACTCAATTCCTGAGGAGTGAGTCCTGGGTCCTGGTCTCTGACCGGAATGGGGGGCGACCTATTCTCAGCAGCCGCTCAGCTCGGGCTCTGGCTCCGGCGCCGGCGCGGCAGAGCGAAAGGCCAGCCAGAGGGCGAAGAAGAGGAAGCTGGCCAGGATGGCGTAGCAAGCCGAAACACTGGGATTGACGACGCCACCGAAGAGGTTGAGACCCAGATGGCCGAAGAGACCGATAGCTGCGGAGGTGGCCACAACGGCCACGGGAATGGCCCCCTGGACCATGACCCCCATCACGATGGGCACCACGGCGGCGGCGGCCAGTCCATAGACCCCCTTCTGAGCAAAGATGCCCACCATCTGGGGCGGATCGAGGGACAAGGCCAGGGCGAACAGCCCGATCCCGACCAGGACATAACGAGACAGAGCCAGACCTCGAGCGCCATCGCCGCCACTACCACCAGCGAGGGGCTTGTAGATGTCGTTGACCACCATGGCCGAGAGGGCCACCAGGATTCCGTCCAGGGTCGACATCCCAGCCGCCAGGAGTGTGATGGAGATGAAGGACAAGACCAGGGTGCCCCAGGCGGTGCCGGAGAACTGGCTCGTGATGTAGGTGGCCACCACGGCGTCCTGCCGGGCCACGTCGAGTCCCTCGAAGCGGGCGAAGAAGCCGACGAAGAGCATCAGGGAGAAGGCGGCCCCGGTGACGACGGTGGTGACGAGGAACCGGCGAACGTCCTTGTCGCTCTTGAGATAGAGGACCTTGGTCAGAATGTGGGGCTGCATCATCAAGGCGAAGGTGATGACGAAGCCGCTGACGAAGACGGAGAAGAAGTCGTAGTAGAGGGCGGAGGAGGGATTCCAGACGGAAGCGTAGTCCACCGAGACGGCCTGGAGGTTCGACAGGAGAGAGCCATCCATCCGGGTCATACCCCAGCCGAAGAGGAACAGAGAAATGACAGCCATCAGGATTCCCTGGAACGCGTTGGTGTAGGCGTGGGCGTAGGAGCCGCCCATCAGGACGTAGCTGAAGGTGAAGAGCAGGACCAGCACCAGGGCCGTGGTCTGGGAGACCGGGAAGAGGCTGGAGACCAGGATGGCGCAGCCGACCAGGATGAGGACGACGAAGGTGACGCTCAGCAGGTTGATGCCGGCGAAGAAGAGGGCCAGAGCTGCGCTGCCGTAGCGCTTGCGAATCCAGTCGGGAATCGTCAGGGCCTGCATCCGGTCACCGATCTTCAGAAAGCCTCGGGTGACTGTAAGAAGGGCGACGAGCATCCCCAGGAAGGCCGCGACGGCGTAGTGGAGGTAAGCCGACAGTCCGTCAACGTAGACGAATCCCGGGTTGATGACAAATGTGGCCGTGGAGGCGATGGAGGAGGCCATGGCCACTCCGACCAGGATGGGGCTCATGTCCTTGTTGCCGATGGAGTAGCCAGCCAGATCCTTGGTCTTGCGCATTCCCAGATAGGAAAGCCAGTAGATCACTACGACGTACAGACCCATCAGCGCGTACTTGAACCACTCGAATTCCATGATGATTGCCTCCCACAGTTGGCGTTCGTCTCGTGTGTCTTGGAGGGACCCCGCGGCGGAGGCGAGGCCCGATTGAAAAGCCGGGAAGGATACACCACAGAGGCAATTACAGCAAGGGTTCTATGTGAAAATGTTGCTATGCAAAATAACAGGTTGACGATCCCCCTCCAATCGGCTATTCTCTCGGGCTCACAACGGTATCGAGAAGGGTGTGGTGAGACCTGCCCAGGTATCGGGAGAGCCAGCCCGGAACCAGGCCGTCGACATGACACCGCACCGGGTCGATCGCAATCGAAGTAGATGCGCTCGCACCCGCCAAAAGGGTAGTATCCCTGCCAGCACCTCCAGGAGGAGCCTCAATGCGTAGAGACAATAGAGGACACGAGCTCCCGAGCCCCAGCACCCAGCATGGTCGTACCTCTGACGCCAAGCGAGAGTCGACGGACCTCGTTCCTGCCCAGGAGACAGGCCTCACGCTCCGCTCCTGGTGCCGCATCGCCAGCATGGCCTCCGTCCTGGCAGCCCTGATCCTTACCATCGCCGCAGCTCCATCGGCCCGGGCCCAGTTCTTCCTCGGCGACTCCGCCGAAGGATGTCGCCTCGAGTTCCGGACCCACGTTCCCCAGAACGCCGGGCAGGACGCCCCGCTGGTCGTGGCGCTCCACGGCTGCGATCAGTCCATGGCGGACTACGAGCGGGAATCGGGCTGGAGCGATCTGGCCGACCGTTATGGCTTCATCGTCCTCTACGCCGGTCAGCCCCATTGCAACAATCCCATGGGCTGCTTCAATTGGTTCGACCCGGCCCACATCCGCAGAGGGGCTGGCGAGGTCGCCGAGATCAAGGAGAACGTCGACATCACTCGAGGCCAGCACTCCATCGATCCTGACCGGATCTTCGTCACGGGAATCTCCGCCGGCGCCGCCATGGGTGTCGCCCTCCTTGCAGCCTATCCGGAAGACTTCGCCGGAGGCGCTGTTGCCGCCTCCCTGCCCTACCGGATCTCCACGGGCCGCCACGATGCCTTCCCCAGCATGCTCATTGGCAAGGACAAGACCCCCCAGGAATGGGGGGATCTGGTCCGGGAAACTCACCCGGGCTACGAGGGCTCCTACCCGACCCTGGCCATCTTCCACGGCACCGCGGATCGAGCCGTCAATCCCGTCAACATGAGGGAACTGAAAGAGCAGTGGATCGACCTCCACGGAATCGACCTGAACGCCGACTCCGAGGAGACCCTCGCCGGACACACCCGCAAAGAGTACCAGGACGAGAACGGCCAGGCCCGGGTCGTGACCTACGCCATCAGTGGCATGGGCCACGCCCTCCCCGTCGACCCCGGCACGGGCCCGGGACAGGGCGGAGCCACGGGCAAGTGGTCCAAGGACGTGGACCTCTACTCCTCCCATCACGCCCTGGTGTTCTGGGGACTCGTGACGGGCGCTCCCGAGACGGACTGACGACCCGTCTGACAGGTTCACATGCCCTTCCCCCCCGTTCGGCCCGAGCCTGTCGAGGGCCGCGGGCGGACGCCAGAGGCCCTCCTCGACAAGCTCAGACGATGTGGCCACCCGCTCCATTCATCCTTCGACAAGCCACAAAGAAACAGCTGCTGTTTAATCGGGTGGCTGTCCCGCAGGGGGCAGCCACAGGTGGGGATCACGGAGTTCACGGGGCGCACGGAGATCACAGAGAATTCGGGGTGGAAAAGAACCTCCGTGATCTCTGTGTAACTTCCCGTTTCGGCGGGGCGCCGATGAGTGATTCAGACGAACGGGTCGCGCCACTAGTGCGGTGGTCCTAACGCTTCCTTCCTTATCCGTTCGTGCCGAGCTTGTCGAGGCACAGAGCGTCGTTTCGCGGACCGGCCCCTCTCCTGAGCTTGCCGAAGGGTCAGACGATATGGCCGCCCGCTCCATTCATCC
>JAJFLN010000051.1 GCA_021772705.1 Candidatus Cloacimonadota bacterium
GACGAACGGATCGGGAAAACTCGGCCATTCAGTCGTCCTGGATGCGGGCATCCATAGTAGGACGAACGGATCGGGAAAACTCGGCCATTCAGTCGTCCTGGATGCGGGCATCCATAGTGGGGCGAACGGATTGGGAGTTTCAGGACGGCAACTAACTACGCAGTTTCGTATCCCATCTTCAGGCCATCTTCGGCCGCTCCTCAATCGCGAAATCCTCGATGTAGCCCACTACGCCTCCGGTCCCGCTCTCTCGAACCAGCCGAATCTGACCCGAATCTGCGCACGACTTCTGTGCATTTATTCTTGCGCGGCCCCTAACGGGTAACTTTCCCCCGAGCATGACCTCGAGTCCGGAGACAAGCCAATGCGCAGGAGAATCATCGCACTCACGACCGGGCTGGTCTTCTTCCTCGGCTGCACGATCATTCTGATCCACTTCTATCTAACCATCGACCGGGTGACCCGGTCGAGCGGAGCGAGGCTACAGGGTATCGTGACGACCGCGGCCCTGGCTGTCGATGGGGACCTTCACACCGCGCTGAACGAGTGTCTGAGCCGTAGCTGTCCCGGGTATAAAAAGCTGAGCAGTTACCTGCGGAAAGTCCAGCAGAGCGTGGGCCTTGATACTGAAATCTATACCCTTGCACGGTCCGGTGAAGGAACACGATTCGTCGTCCGGACGCACACGGCCTACCCTGTGGGCTCTCCATACGATCTCCGCGATGAAATGAGGCCGGTCTTCGACCACGGGGAGTCGGTGATCACCGGTATCTATGAAGATTCGTACGGTGAGTGGATCTCGGCGTACGCACCGATCCTGGATTCCAGAGGCAAGGTCGTGGCCCTACTGGAAGCCGATTTCAGGGTTCAGCGTCTGATGGACGAACTTCGGACCGAGATCAATGAATTCGCGAGGCTGTTGCTCCTCTTCATGCTCCTGGCGATCGGGTTAGCGTGGAGGGAGGCCCACAAGCTCACGGAACCTCTGAACCAGTTGACTGCCGCTGTCGACGCCATCGCCCAGGGTGATGACACCGCTCCTATTCCCGACTCGGCCCCCAGTCAGATCGGCCACCTTGCCCGCCGGTTCGGATCAATGCGGCGGACCATCATCGCCTCTCGCAAGAGCGACCAGCTGGCCACAGTGGGACGCATGGCGGCATCTCTCGTCCATGACTTACGCGGCCCACTTCAAGTCATCTCCGGAATGTCCGAGCTAGTGCAGGGTGAGGACGACGAGCAAGAGAGAGTAGCCGTCGCCGGAACGATCTATGAGCAGAGCCGCCGTATGGAAGCCATGTGTCGTGACCTGCTGGACTTCAGCCGAGGAGAGTACGAGCTGAGACCTTCCAGCTTCCGGTCCTCAACATTGCTGGAGGAAGTGACGAAGGATCTCGCGGCAATCGCTCTGGCCAGACGCGGTCGACTCGCTGTGTCCATCTCTTCGAATGCGGTCGTCTGCGCCGACATGGACAAGATGAGACGGCTTCTCTACAACCTGGGCAAGAATGCCCTGGAAGTGACTCCCCCCGATGGAGTCGTCGAGTTTGGATGCGACGGGAACCTCTCTAGCTGGTCTCTCTATGTGAAGGACGAGGGTCCGGGTATAGCGCCCGAGATGGCAGCGGGACTCTTCAAACCGTTCGCCACCCATGGGAAAGCGAATGGGACTGGACTCGGCCTGGCGATCGTCAAGCGGATCACGGAAGCTCACGGAGGCGCCATCCGTGTCGAGAGTGCCCCCGGCGAAGGAGCAACGTTCATCGTCGATCTCCCCCACCAGAGTCCGAAGGAGTTGCTGTCACCCATCGGACTGGAATCAGGGTCTCGCTCGTCGAGTTCTTGACGGCAAGGCCGCGCCGTCGCCTGCTCGGCTCCAGACCCCATTAGCAATTGTGCAGAAACAACTGTCGCGAACGTCCTCATGATTCCGCTCGTGCTGAGCTTGTCGAAGCACGCGCCCCCTAACCCTTCGACAGGCTCAGGGCGAGCGGAGATGGGGAGTTATTCTTGCGCGGACCCTTTGCGTCGAGGTCTAGTGGACATCATTTGCAGCAGCTGACCCATGTCAATCCACCGACTTTCATCACGCCCCACCAGCCTGCCATGATCCATGGCTTCGGCGATGGCGGATGGGCCGAAGTCCAGCGGGTCGTCATCTGCAGGGTAGGCAATGCTCGGGGACAGAATCCGGATCGATGGCAACACTCTGCCGGTACGGAAACCCGTAACCTCCTCGATGGTACCAATCGATCGGCGAATGTGCCTGGCCATCTTCGACTTCCCCTCGGAATCTAGCCGTGCAGCCACGGATTCCAGCTCGCTCGTCACGCGGTCATGACGCTGCATTCGTTCACATACACCGACGAGATCTGCCATGAGTATCTCGTCGGTCAAGACATCGATGGACCGGCGCAGGATGTCGGACGCAGAGGCACTTTCCCAGAATTCCCAAGACCGAGGCTGGATGGTTGTCGGTGCTGCGCTCATCTCGAGCTTGCTGGTCAGTAGAATGTAGACCTCGTCCACCTGCTGCTGTTCGCATAGCTGGGAAACCGGCGAGAGATCCCGGACCGAACCGTCGACCAGCACATGGTTCCCCTCGCGAAAGTAGGAGGGATTGAACGCGAATGGAACAGCGGCGGATGCCCGGAGTTTGAGCAGAAACTCCGGATCTTCCGGCCCCCAGTTCTGAAAGTCTCCGTGGGCGAGACAGACGGCACCGACGGCGAAATCTCTCCCGGAAGATTGCAGCCGGCTCACCGAGATGTTCTCCTGAAGAAGCCGAGTCAACGGCTCCAATGAGTAAAGACTGTTGCTGCCGAAGAGAGCGACACCCAGTTTGTTGCCAAACGGCTCGTCATAGATGCTCTTCTTGCCCTCTATGTGGGACCAGAGCTCCACCAGGTCCAGCACCTGGTGACGCAGGTTGGACAGCGACCCTGCGGGATCTCGGTCCGGGACCTGAGCCATCGCCAGCACCGCCGCGTTCAATGACCCGACGCTGATCCCTCGGATGACCTGGAAATCCAACCCCTTGTCCTGGACCAGACCCTGGATCATGCCCGCCTGAAAGGCCCCTCTAGCCCCTCCGCCGCCAAGGAGTAGCGCCCTCCTGACCGTGGCCGGGCGCTGGGCAGCCTCGCTGACTCCCGGGACCTGCAACAACAGCAGCACAATGAGACCCGAGAACGAGCCGATGAGGGAGGCGAAGTTGAGAAATCGTGCCGCCTTCAATGCTGACCGGCCTTCGGGTCTTCCCACTTCATGGGGGCGAATCGATCGTCCAGTGGCGTCTCGGCCAGATGGTTCACATAGTTGCTCAAAGTTTTCAGCGTCACGATGGCTACCACGTCAAGGATGTGCCGTTCCGTGAAGCCTGCCTCAAGAAAACTCGCCTTGTCTTCCGGCGACACCCATCCGCGGCGCTCCAGGATCGCGATGGTGAAGCGTCGGATCGCCTCGGGCCGTTCGCTGGAGAGCGATTTCGCATCCCGAAGTTCCTGAAGAGTGGACTCGGGCATCTTCGCCATTCTGGCGATCGCCGAATGTGCGGCGACGCAGTACGTGCAACCGCTCCAGACACTGATGCTCAGAGCGACTACTTGCTGCTCTTCTGAACTGAAGGCGCTTTGCTTCAATGCCTCGTTGACGCCGGCATAGGCCTGTAGCGCCGAGGGAGAGCCCGCCAGGACGCGGTAGAGATTTGGAATGAAGCCGTAGGCTTTCTCGACGGCCTTCAGCGTTGGCCGAGACTCCTCTGGAGCCGAATCGATGGAATGGAGCTGGAAACTCATAGGTTCTCCTTGGCTGGGCGACCTCCTTGTCAAGAAAGAGAAACGCCGAGAAAGTGACGGGTCATATCAAGGGGACATACAAACGACATCATACTGACTCAGCCGGTCAAGATTCGAAACGACCGGTGGACCTGCGAGCAACGCGGCGCCCGGGGACGGATCTCGATGGCCCGGGGCGCCTAGCGTGGTGGTCCGCTGTTTCCTTTACATATGATGCCTGTCCATAAAACCGTTCGCCCCACTATGGATGCCCGCATCCAGGACGACTGAATGGCCGAGTTTTCCCGATCCGTTCGTCCTGAGCCTGTCGAAGCATGTCCTGAG
>JAJFLN010000501.1 GCA_021772705.1 Candidatus Cloacimonadota bacterium
CAGGCTCAGACGATATGGCCGCCCGCTCCATTCATCCCCTTCGGCGTAGCTCAGGACATGCTTCGACAGGCTCAGGACGAACGGATCGGGAAAACTCGGCCATTCAGTCGTCCTGGATGCGGGCATCCATAGTAGGGCGAAGGGATCCCAGTTCCCTTGCTGGGGCTCACGGGGCCGAGGGCCTACTTCATGGCCTTCTGGACCGCCAGGCCGACCTGCCTCGTACTGGCCTGTCCCCCCAGGTCGCCAGGCAGGACCTTGCCTTCCTTGACCACTCTCCGCACCGCCGTCTCGATCCGCCTGGCGGCGCGCCCGAGGCCTGGGATGCGCCGGGTCCGGCCGAGCCATTCCAGCATCATCGCCGCAGAGAGGATGGCGGCCAGCGGGTTCGCCACGCCCTGGCCGGCCAGATCCGGGGCGCTGCCGTGGACCCCCTCGAAGAGCGCGTGATTGGCTCCCATCTCGCCGCTGGGGGCCACGCCCATGCCGCCCTGCAGAACCGCCGCCAGGTCCGTTGCGATGTCGCCCAGCATGTTGGTGCTGACGGCCACGTCGAAGTGCTCGGGCCGTCGAACCAGGGCCTGCATGAAGGCGTCGACGTAGTAGTACTCCTTCTCGATTCCGGGGAACTCCTCCGCCACCTCGCCGAACACGGATCGGAACAGGCGGCAGCCGGCCATCACGTTGGCCTTGTCGATGCACGTCACTCTCCGGACACCGTCCTCAGGCGCGCCCTTGCGGCGCTTCGCAATCTGGAAGGCGAAACGGATGACCCTCTCGCTCCCCTTGCGGGTGATGATGCGGGAGTCCACGGCCACCTCCGTCTCCCCGCCCCGTGTGAGCTGGCCGTGCACGGGAGCGTAGCAGCCTTCGGTGTTCTCCCGGATCAGAACCATGTCCACATTCTCCGGCGCCCAGATCTCCTGGTAGACACCGTTGACGTGATGGGGAATTCCTGGATAGAGCTTGGCGGGCCGGACGTTGGCGAACAGGTCCAGCCCGAACCGGAGGCCGAAGAGCACGCCCCCGCCGGCAAGGTCGCCGTTGGGCAGCACGGCTCCGGGCCAGCCCACGGCCCCGAGCAGGATGGCATCTGCCCAGTCCCTACAGGTCTCAAAGGCTCCATCGGGCCATTCCTGTCCTGTTTCTTGCCAGTAGCGTCCGCCGCAGGGAACTTCCTTGGTCTTGATAGCGATCCCTTCTGCTCTGGCGGCGATTCGAGTCACGGCCATCGCTTCGGGAACGACCTCCGGGCCAACACCATCTCCGGGAAGCACTGCAATCTTGATCGAGTTCTGGGCTGCTTTCTTCATCGGAACTCCTCCTTGGCCCGACACCACGGCACCTGGCACCAATACCCCTGAGATAAAATGGATTTTGTTGTCGTGGGGCTCGGCCCCACACCCCGCTGGGGGAGCCAGCTCCCCCAAACCCCCAATTGGACTGGTGGGACTGAGAGTGCTGATGAACACTTGAATGACATACGAAAGCTCGACCTGTTCATCGGGGTCCAGGGGCCAATGGCTCCTGGCGGGAGTTCGAGGGCAGAGCTCTCGTTTACTAACATTCCTTCCACCAGTTTATGGGTATTGCACCTGGCAGCGCCGCCTGTGGCGCTGGTGATCCTCAGGGACCGCCGGAGCGGCCCGTCGATAGGTCGTTGATCAGGGTCAGCTCGCCTCGGCGGCCACCACGGAGGCGGATCTCCTCGCCCGTCCCTGTGGCACGGCAAAGATGCAGGTGATCCGGGTCGACCTCGAGCAGCAGTCCTGTCCGGACTGTCACCCACCCAGGAGGCGCTTCCACGGGATAGGGCAGCTGCACCAGGATGTCCCGCCGGCCCTCTCTCGACACTCTTCCTTTGGACTCGTCAGGCTCCAGGACCGAACCGTCCGAGAGCAGGCTGAACCTGTTCGTGGTGTATCTCAGGACGGCCAGCTCCCAGGCAGACCGGCCCCGGTTCGTCGACCCAGTGGAGGCGGGACCCAGGACCAGCTCAAGGTCGTGTTGCTGGAGCCGGATCTCGACGTCGATGCCGCCGTCCTCCACGGCCAGCCGCGAGAAACTGACCGGCGGGCCATGTGCGCAAACGGGACTGGCAGCCAAGGCCAGCCCGATCGCCACGGCCAGGCTCTGGCCCGCGAATCGGCGCGAGACCACTCGTCGAAGGACCGGGTTCACTCCTGGTCGCCGTCAGCTGCTTCCGGACTTCCAGGTTCCTCGGCCCCTTCTCCGCCGGACTCGTCGGCCTCGGTCTCCGGTGCGTCCTCTTCACCTTCGTCGTCCTCTGCATCCGCCGCGGGCAGCTGCGGCATGGGCGGAGCCTGAGGTATCAGGCCGAGGGACGGGGTGGAGGCCGGAGGTGCCTCGCCGTGGACGGGGCAGGAGAGGCGGTAGCCCTTGACGAGCTTGTACTTCCTGAAGGAGCCTCGTCCCTGGGTGGGGCAGTCGGGCCGGGTGGCCAGCATTCCTTCTTCCACCAACGTGTCTCCGATAGCGTTGAGCTCTGGCATCTTCTTGGGGGAGTGCTTTGCCCGGAATCGCTCCACGGCGGTCTTGATGATCCGCTGATTGACGAAGCAGACCTGCTGGGCCGCCATGGCCTTGCCTCTGAGAACGTTGGGCACGGCGATGACGGCGCTCGCGGCGAGCAGCGAGATCGGTCCGTCGCCTCCCGAGAGGAAGGGCAACCTGTGTCGCGGTGCCGTGAGAACCATCAACTTGCTGCGGGACTCGATCATCAGGGCCGTCAGGAACTCACCGGCTGCCTCGGCGACGATCCGGCTGTAGATCGCCTCCGGCCGGATGCCTGCGAGCACTGAATCAGGGTGGGTCGACTGATGTTTGGTGGCCAGGAGGACCAGGTAGCTCTTGGCGAACTCCTTCATTCCCGCCAGCATGTCGGAGGAAGCCTTGGCGTCCCCGGCGGTGTGAAATTCCAGGCCGAGGCTGGCCGTGTCGGACGTGAGGTGACCCGAAATCCTGACTATCTTGCTGGCGATACTTGCCACCGCCGGGTTTCGCGTCTTCGCGGCGATCAGCCCTGCCAGCCCCTCGAGCTCCAGGGATACGAAGAGGCGGTGAGAGAGGGGATCGAATCCCTTCAAAGCAGCCGAGACGTCGAAGGAGTCCTTCGGTTTCCTGTCGCCGGCCATGGACTCTCGCACGAGCTCCTCTTCGCCCAGGACCAGCAGGTTGTCGGTTGGGAAGGCGGCTGCCGTTCCGCTGTCAGTCGTGTAGAGGGGCCTGCCGCCGATCTCATCCCGCGTCACCTGTCCCGTGGTCATCAGCGGATCTTGTTCGATGATCGGCAGCAACCGGGAAGGCTGAAAGTGGCCGTGGACGAAGATGAGAGGGTTCTGGATGTCGGCGCCCTCGGGCCAGGTCACGTTCAGGACGGCCCAGTCCGTGTCCTTCATGATGTGGAACTGGGTTGAATCGGCGAAGCCCTTGAGAGCTTCCTTCACGTGCCGCTCCACTCGCTCGGCGTCGACCAGTGGAGAGCCATCGAACAACCCCTTGACGCTGCTGGGTGAGCGAAGGAACAGGATGCCCCGGCTGTCGCCAGGCAGATAAGGCTTCAGGGCCTTCAACTCATCCAGGGTATCGGCGCAAGCGGCTCCAGGCATGGAGAGGCCAGCAAACACCAGCATCCCCACCAGCAGTACGGTTCTCATGTGGTTCCAACCTTTCAAGTTTCCCTCCGCGACAGCGGAGTGACCGGGCCATCTTAGCCCACTCCGCAGTTCTCGATCCACCGGCTGGAGAGGCGGGGCACAGCCGTCATCCGTTCATGGTTCGCTGGAGTCTCGGGGTGAACGGGTAGAGGTTTGTCCCAGCGCAAGATCACGAGAAAGCTGCATCTGGGAGGTGAGGCACTGGAGTAGGCCCGTGACCGCACTAAGGGGCACGCGATCGGAGAGGTGGTCAGACCAACTATCGGGGTTTGCGTGACCGTCGCGTGGGCTGCTTCCGGCGGCCCTTGCTGATCAGGGCCTTCGCAACGATCTCCTTGAGTGACTCCTCGTCACGCCCCGCGAAACGAGCGACGATGTCATCATAGGAGCCTAGTGCGGTGGTCCTAACGCTTCCTTCCTTATCCGTTCGTGCCGAGCCTGTCGAGGGCCAGTGTTGGAGCAGCAGAGGCCCCTCTCCTGAGCTTGCCGAAGGGTCAGACGATATGGCCGCCCGCTCCATTCATCCCCTTCGGCGTAGCTCAGGACATGCTTCGACAGGCTCAGGACGAACGGATCGGGAAAACTC
>JAJFLN010000502.1 GCA_021772705.1 Candidatus Cloacimonadota bacterium
GAGTTTTCCCGATCCGTTCGTCCTGAGCCTGTCGAAGCATGTCCTGAGCCACGCCGAAGGGGATGAATGGAGCGGGCGGCCATATCGTCTACTATGGATGCCCGCATCCAAGACGACTGAATGGCCGAGTTTTCCCGATCCGTTCGTCCTGAGCCTGTCGAAGCATGTCCTGAGCCACGCCGAAGGGGATGAATGGAGCGGGCGGCCATATCGTCTGAGCCTGTCGAGAGGCCGTCCTCGCCTTCAGGCCCGTCGACAGGCTACAAAGAAACAGCTACCGTCTCGTCGCGTGCATTTCGCGCAGGGGGCAGCCCCCATGGGGATCACGGAGTTCACCGAGCTCGCTGAGAACACAGAGGATCTTGGGTTCAAAAGGATCTCCGTGAGTTCTGTGAACTCTGTGTTCTCTGTGTAACTTGCCGCTCCATCCACATTGGGACGACGACCGGCAGTCGGTGAGTGACTCGGGCGAACGGAGTGGGAAGACTCGGGCAAGACACAGAGCCAGGCAAGTTTGCCTGGGGTACCACCTGTTCCCTGGCTCGCCTCGACGACCAGTTTCGGGAAGCCTAAGGGGCTATCGGGCCTTCAGAACCTGGACGGCGAAGAACTCGGCCTCGGCCTTGTAGTTGGCTCTCGTGGCGAGGACGGTGATGGCGAAGCGGCCGGTCTCGGCCAGGACGGCCTGAACACTGGCGATCTGGTCCGAAGACATGGCCGCCACGGCCTCCTTCAAGGGGCCCGTGGAGCCGTCGTCCAGGATCGCGACGCCAGTCAGCTTCCGGAGCTGTTCGGCCTTCTCCAGGAATCCTTCGTAGGCCTCGTCCTGCTGGGCCTTAGTGCCCGACAGATGCATCACGGCCCGGACAGCGTCCTGGGAACCCTTCTCGGCCTCGGCCTTGAAGGACCCCATGGTCCGGGCGTGGAACCGGTCGAAGCTCTCGTCTCTGTCTTCCAGGAGCAGAAGGTAGTCGACCTTCATCAGGTCAATGGTCTCGAGAGAACTCTGAGCCGAGGCCGAGGCCGGATTCTCACCGGTGAAGATCACGTCGCCCCCGTCGGGAGTCTGGGCCACGACAGAGAGGGGCGCGGCAAGCGCCAGAGCCACGGTCATCGGGACTATCCAGCTGATCTTCATTGCATGACCTCCGGGGATTCTCACGACGACTACTACGTCCTGGGCGACCTGTTTGTTTCAGATCCAACGGGGAGAGTCATGGTTTACTCCAAGAGACGAACGCGAAAGATGCGTACGCCGCCTTCATCATGCACCGGATCCAGGGTGGCATCCAGGGTTGGATCGAAGCTTATCAGAGCTTCCTCAGCGGGGCCGATGTAGACCAGAGTCACCCCCAGCTCTTTCAGCAGGGCTGTCCTGTTCGCCTGGGAGCTCTCCAGCCAGTACTCCAGACGGGTCCGCTCCTTCACGGCGTGGTGGCCGAGCCTCCAGTGGGGGTGTCCGATGACCGTCGCCACCCCCGACAGAGCCGGAATGAAGCTGGAAGCGGGAATGTAGCTCATCACCACGTCGTCGAAGCCGGCGAGCTCCTTCAGTTTCCGGGCCGCTACAACCTCCGCTGTCGCCAGGGTGTATGGCCGGATGCCCGTCATGGCCTTCCGGCAGAAGCGCATGAAGACCACTCCGTTGCTCGGCAGCTGCATCACCAGCAACACCACCAGCAGCAGTCCCACGGTGCCTCGGCCTCGGGTTCGTTCCACGGCGGGCAAGATCCTGCGGAAGAGAAAGGAGGTGCCCAGGATGATCATGGGCACCACGAGCATGTCGGCGAATCGCCGCTCGAACCGGATCGCCAGAGGGGTGTGATAGGAGTAGAGGAGAGGCAGACAGACCAGCAGCCAGGCCAGCGGCACCCGCTGCCGGCCGGGTATGGACCGGAAGTCGCAGAGGGCGCCCATCGCCAGGAGCCCGGCCACACCGAAGCCCAGCAGGTAGTCCCAGGGCGGGGGCGACGGATTGAGAGCGTTGGCGGCCACCTGCCGAACGATGGGCTGAGTCAGGACGATGACCACGTTGATCCCGAAGGAGAGCCCTCCGATAGCCAGGAAGATCCCACAGTTCTCCAGGGCCGCCCTGTCCCGGGTACTGCGCCATTCCCACAGGGTCGCCAGGCATGCGATGACGAAGCCGCTCACGTAGTGATAGGGGTGGATCAGGCCATTCAAACAGAGGAAGCCCCCGCCCAGAACGGCGTCCCGGCGGGATTTCCTGCGAAGCGACCGTCCGAGGTAGAAGTAAGCCAGAAGCAGCCCGCACCAGGAGGCCACCAGATGGACCAGGGCGGAGCAGGAGAAGAAGAGCACCGTTCCCGTGTGCCACAGGTCCGTCGGATTGACGCCCCTGTCCTGGCCTGTCAGGTACCCGAAGCCAGAGCCGAAGAGGAGAGACAGGAGTGCGAACCGGATCTGGTTGGCCTCCTGGAGCTGATCTCTGAGCAGGAAGAACACCACGGGCACCAGCAACGCAGTGAACAGCAGGCGCCCTAGAAGATGGGCCTCCGGAATGGGCACGCCTGTCACGGCAGAGAAGGCCGCCAGAAGGATGTACAGGGGGCGGAAGGCGGCCCCCCGCTCTTCAGGACGCCCCCCCTGAAACGGGGCCATCCAGTAGCCCTGCTGGGCCAGCTCGGTTGCGGCGAAGTAGTCGAAGGTATCGGGCCAGTCCTCGACGAAGGCCAGGAAGGTCTCCCCCGGCCCGGCCGTCACATACCCCAGGACTGACGGCAGAGCTGCGAAGACAATGAGGACCACCGTCACTGTGGCCAGGAACCGGGCCGTGATAGGTGACGTATCCAGCAGTGTCTGTCCGAGTCGGCCCAGCGGCCCTCCGCCCTGCCTCACCCTGAATGCCGGCGCAAGTACGCCACTGTTTGCGCCAGAACCTTCATTCTTGCTCCGATGTCGATTCCAGGGGCTCGGCGGATGGCAGGTTGTCCCATGATCGACCGTAGACCGGAACCCGTCCCAGCTTGTCGAAGAGGATGAGTGTGCCCAGCACAGCCAGCATGATCAGGATACGCCCGGCTCCACCATGGACGGAGTGTAACGCCATTGCCAGGACGCCATACCCTAGGGCCAGCAGGTAGAGAGTCAGCACCGCCGTCCTGCGGGACATGCCCATTGCCACCAACCGGTGGGAGCAGTGGTCCCGGCCGCCGAGATAGACCGGCCTTCCGTTGGCGATCCGGTGGAAGGTGACCAGGGTCGTATCCAGGATTGGCAGCGCAAGTACGAGCACCAGGATGCCGAGGGACACGTGGGGTTCATGGTCCAGCCGCAGCTTGAGACCCAGAACGGCGAGGGTGAATCCGAGAAACAGGCTGCCTGCATCGCCCATGAAGATGGAGGCCGTTCCGAAGTTATATCGGAGAAAGCCGAGACAGGCACCGATCAGGGCAGCAGCCATGGAGGCTACCAAAAACTGTCCCCCCTGGGCGGCGAGCAGGAACAGGAAGGTCGACGAAATGGCCACCAGCCCCGAGGAGAGGCCGTCCATGTTGTCCAGGAGGTTGACGGCGTTGGAGAGACCCACCATCCAGACGATCGACAGAGTGATATCGATCCAGGCCAGGCCGGCCAGGTCGAATTGAATGCCGGACCAGATGGCGATAAGCGCTGCCATCAGCTGTCCCCCGAGTTTCACGAAGGGGTTCATGCCCGAGCGATCGTCCCACAGCCCCACCGCAAGCAGCAGCGTGCCTCCCACCAGCAGCGAGGCTGTCTGCCTGATGAGCTGGGGCTCAAAGCCCACCAGACTCACGACAACGGCTACGAATCCCAGATAGATGGCCACCCCTCCGAGATAGGGGGTCACCAGTTCGTGGACCTTCCTCCCTCCCGGATGATCGACGATATCGAGCCGAAGAGCCAGTTTGCGAAGCATGGGGGTCAGGGTGACGGAGAGCAGAAGGGCTGCTCCGAACACGCTGACGTAGATCAGGCTCAGTGGAACGGGCACAATCGCCTCATCGGTGCTGCTCGTAATTCTCCCGGCACCACTCGATGGTCCGATTCAATCCGTCCTCCAGACTGATCGACGGCTGCCAGTCGAGGTGCGACCGGGCCCGGTCCATGCACGGCAGCCGGCGGGTCGTATCCTCGAACCCCTTGCCGAAGGCCTTCTCGTAGGTGATGAACTGGAGTTCTGAACTGGAACCGGTCAGCTTGATGATGCGTCGAGCCAGGTCCTGGATGTTCGTCTCCTCCGTGGTTCCCACATTGAAGACCAGCCCGAGGGCGCCATCCAGCTCGCCAGCCCGGATCGTGCCCTCGATGGTGTCATCCACGTAGGTGAAGCAGCGGCTCTGGCTGCCGTCGCCATGAACCGTCAGGGGCTGATTCGACAGCGCCTGCCGGATGAACTGGGCGACCACGGAACCGTATCCTCGCTCGTCGATTCGAGGACCGTAGGAGTTGAAGTACCTCACGATCGACACGGGCAGCCCCTTGTCGCTGTAGGCAAAAGCGATGTGCTCATCGATGCCCTTGGAGGTGGAGTAGGACCAGCGATGGACACGGGTCGAACCCAGGACCCGGTCGTCGTCCTCTCGAAAAGGGAACTGAGTCGTCTTGCCGTAGATCTCGGAGGTGGAGGCGAGAAGAACCCGCTTCCAGTACTTGTAGGCGTACTTGAGGACGATCTCGGTGCCCTGAACGTTGGTCAGCACGCCGGACAGGGGGTCCTCGACCACGTTCTTGACCCCCACAGTGGCCGCCAGGTGATAGACCGTGTCCACCTTTGCGATCAGCCGATCCATCTGGCCTTCATCGAGGATCGTGTTGTTGATGAAGTGAAATCCGGGGTTTCCGAAGTGCCTGCCGATGTTCCGCACGCTTCCCGTCGACAGGTTGTCCAGGACCCAGATCTCGTCGCCCCGGTCCAGCAAGCGATCCACCAGATGGGATCCCACGTACCCTGCCCCGCCCGTAACCAGGAGC
>JAJFLN010000503.1 GCA_021772705.1 Candidatus Cloacimonadota bacterium
CCTCCCCCACGCGAGCACAGTTCTGAAGCCAGGCGACCGCGTAACCGTCATCGGCGGCCCGCGTCCACTTCGAGATCTGCGTCGCCGGTTCGGCCTCGACCCCACGTAGAGCAGGACCTCCGCCGCCGCCATTGCCGGGCGAGAGAAACAGGGAGGCGACGACCGGAATCGCTCACTTTCCTTATCCAGTCGATCGATCACGCCTTGGCCTCAGCCTCAGTATCTGAGGGCTGGGCTTTCTCGGTCCGGACGGGGAACTTTGCCGCGGCAGCTCGAATCTCCTTTCGGCTGGGGTGCTTGAGTTCGTCCAGGTCGTCCCAGTCGATCACCACCTGTCCTCCCCGCGCTTCGTATTGACGGGAGAACGCCCGGATCAGCTCTTCGCAAGCCACATCGAGGTATCGAAGTTCGGAGTGACGCACGTGGACCACCATCCCCGGCCGGATCATTTCGAGTGCGCCGGCGAGCCGAGGGAGGAACATGAAGCTAGCCACACCGTGCATGTGCAGAATCACACTCTTCTCCTCCGGGTGTTCCTCCAACCAGATGCCGAAACGGGAGAGGGCAAACAGGAGCTTCGCCACGGCGAGGAAGATTCCGAAGAGAACTCCCTGAAGAAGGTCCGTGACGACTATTCCGATCAGCGTCCCGAAGTAGATGACCAGTTCTGACGGGCCGATGGCGGCGATCTCCTGAATCTTCTTTCGATCCACGAGTTTGAAGCCGATGAACACCAGGAGCGCAGCCAGACTGGCCACGGGAATGTAGGTCAGGAAGCCCGGCAGGATGGCCACGAACGCCAGGAGCCAGGCTCCGTGTAGAACTGTCGAGAGCCGTGTTTCGGCGCCGGCATCCACGTTGGCCTTGCTGCGAACGATGACACCGGTCATGGGGAGGCCGCCAGCGACACCGCACACCATGTTTCCCAAGCCCTGAGCCATCAGCTCTTGGTTGAAGTTCGTGCGGGGTGACCGGGTTTGGATTCCGTCGACGGCGACGGCCGTCAAGAGCGTTTCGGCGCTGGCTATGGCCGCCAGGGCCAGCACTGTTACCAGTCCCTCGACGGAGAACAGCGGATTGAACGCCGAGAGCCCCGGGAGCTGGAACGAGGAGAAGAGGCTCTCCGGAACCGAGACCCGGGCGATGCTGAACGAACCCAGCAGGGCCGTGGCGCTGCCGACCAGAACGCCGACCAGCGCTGCCGGAACGAAGCGGAGTTTTCTTGGGGCGAACTGAGACCAGAGCATGATGGCCAAGATGGTCAATAGTCCCGTGAGTGCAGCCTGGTGATGAATCGAAAAGTCCATGTCGAAAATCCCTCTGGCGACGGCCTCGGGAATGGTGAGCAGATTGGTGAGCCCGTTCCCCTTGGGCTTGTCGTCGAGCATCACGTGAAACTGGGACGAGAAGATGAGCACACCGATACCGGCCAGCATGCCGTGGACGACACCGGGGGGGACGGCTCGGAACCATGGGCCGATGCCGAGCAGACCCGCGCCAAGCTGAACGAGGCCCGCCGCAAGGATCATGGGGCCGAGAGCTTCGAAACCAAATTTGTCGATCAACTGCCAGACAATTACTGCCAGACCGGCAGCGGGGCCGCTGACCTGTAGGGGACAGCCGGCTAGCGGGCCGACAATCAGACCGCCGACGATGCCTGTGATCAGACCGGCCGTTGGCGGTGCTCCGGAGGCAATTGCGATGCCCATGCACAGCGGAAGGGCGACGAGGAAAACGACGGCGGAGGCCAGCAGATCTGAGGCGACAGTGGAGCGGGTGGGGGAAGGGTTTTGATTCATGAGACTGTGGGTCCTTTGTTCAGGAAGGGTTCCAGGGCGTGCTTGAGCACGCCGAAGTGACACGGTGATGAGTGCGGTTCTCCAACCCAGCGCCAGGTCCGAGAGGCCCTGGAGAGCTGAGCGAGTCCGATTGACCGTCGTCAGACCGACGGCTTCGAGGCGTTTACCTGTCTCGATGCCAAGGTTTTGGCGGCGGGCCGCAAGCCAGTCTTTGGCAGTTCTTCACCCATGGAGGTGAACTGCCCCTTGGAGGGGTCGTAATTGAGGACATCGCCTGTCTCGAAGCGGTAGACCCACCCGTGGAGCTTGAGCCGCTCCGCCGAGACGGCTGCCGCAACCGCTGGATGGGTGTGAAGGCTCTCGATCTGGCAGAGCACGTTCTCGGCGATGGCCTTCTTGACCCGTTCCTCCTGGGAGAATTCGCCGTATCTCTCCATGACGATGCGTCGCGTCGTCTCGGCGAACCGAAGCCAGTGACTCACGGCCGGCAGGGACTCTGGCAGCCCAGCCGGGTCGACGAGTGCCGCCATGGCACCGCAGTGGGAGTGGCCGCAGACGATGATGTCCTGAACCTTCAGGACGCTCACAGCGTATTCGATGGTCGCGGCCTCGCCTCCAAACACAGCCCCGTAGGGCGGCACGATGTTGCCTGCATTTCGCAGGATGAAGACATCGCCTGGTTCAGTCTGGGTAAGCAAGTTGGGGTTGATGCGCGAGTCCGAGCAGGTGATGAAGAGCGCCAACGGCGTCTGGCCCTTGGCCAGTCGCTGGAAGAGAGTCTTCTGGGACGTGAAGATGTCGTTCTTGAACTTGTGGATTCCGGTGACCAGCTTGTCCATGGGTTGATTCTCCTGAGCAAGATAGAAAGTCGGGCCGTAGGCCCTTGGTTTAGGTTCGTTCGATCCGGTGCTGGGACGGCCGGCATCCGTCTCAGAGGGGAACACCCGTCGATTTCTGGCAACGCTCTACCCCTTTCGAGAGGCGGTGACAGGCCAGGAATCTAGACGAGAAGCTGCGCCTCAGCCTGCCCGATAACCGGGCTGGGTGCGATAGCGCAACGCCGGACCGGCTGGTCTAACAGCGTAGTGGAACGGACAAGACGCCGACTGCTGACCTGGACCGGCGAGCCGGTTCGGACAGTGCCATGTCCGCTACTCGATCCCGTTGAGAACGCCGCTCTACCTCAGCTCGAAGAATCCTGTGGGACCGACGGCGAACGCGCTTGTTGGAGAGAGGAGATCCGGCAAGGCGAACTCCCGCCTCCCCTTCATAAGAGGGCAGTACTTCGATCTCGACCGGCATCAGGACGAACAGCGTCGGCTCTACAGGAGAACCAGCCAGCAGAATCACCAGCAGGAAACAAGTGATCCCCAGGCTGCTGATTGTTCTCGTGAGAATCTGAGTCATCTATCCGTCCCGCTCCTGAACAATTCGGTTCGACAAATTCATTGGCATCGAAGGGAGCAGGCAGAAGAGTAGAGGTGGTGCCATGCCGGAGTCAAGCGAATCGAAACACTCAGGGAGCGTGGTGCCATGCCGGAGTCAAGCGAATCGAAACACTCAGGGAGCGACGGCGAAACCTGGGAACCCGCATCACTCTGTAACCGTTCGCCCTACTATGGATGCCCGCATCCAGGACGACTGAATGGCCGAGTTTTCCCGATCCGTTCGTCCTGAGCCTGTCGAAGGATGAATGGAGCGGGCGGCCATATCGTCTGAGCCTGTCGAAGGATGAATGGAGCGGGCGGCCATA
>JAJFLN010000504.1 GCA_021772705.1 Candidatus Cloacimonadota bacterium
CCCGGACCATCGTCGACAACAGCAGCGCCACCCCGAGTACGAACTTAATCCTTCGACCTTGCATGAAGTTCTCCTTCCAGCGGGCATGTCTTTTCATCCTTCCAGTGTGACATGCCCAGCCCCTGGACGCCCACGCCGGATGGCTCCCGGACCTCGTCCTCAGGTTACAATGTCGCCGGTGGGACACTCGATCCATCCTCAAGTCAGGAAGTGCCGGACACCCAGCAAGCCAGAAGTTCTGATCCGGACCCTGCTCTGTTTCGCCGCCCTCGCCGTTTACGGTGTGCTGGCTGTCTTCATCTTGCCCTGGCCCGGAGGACGGGCCTACCTGGTGAGCCGATGGATGCCCTACTGGGCACGAACGAATCTCTGGTTCCTGGGCATTGATCTCGACGTGACCGGGGGCGAGCATCTGATCGCCCGCTCTCCCTGCCTCTTCGTATCCAACCACCAGGGTCTGCTGGACATCTTCTCCATTCCCTGGCTCCTCAGGGGGCTTCCCATTTTCTACTGCGTCAAGCGAGAGTTCCGCCTCTACCCCTTCATAGGGCAACTGGCGATCTTCTGCGATCAGGTCTTCATAGACCGGAAAGCGCCGGCCGGCGCCAGGGCACCGCTGAAGAAGGCCCTGGAAAAGCTCAGGTCCGGTATGTGCACCATCATCTTTCCGGAGGGCCGCCGCCGGTCCACCAAGGCCCTGCAATCCTTCAAGCGGGGCGCCTTCTGGATGGCGCTGGAGACAGGGATTCCCATCGTCCCCATCACTATTGTCAACTCGGGAGAACTCTTGCCCACCCGAACATTCGATCTCGTCAAAGGGACCCTGAGGATCGTCGTCGACCCGCCCCTGGAAACATCGCATCTGACGGTGGATCAGCTGCCGGAACTCGTGACCCGGGTCCAGGATGGGATGATACGCCACCTGGAGCCCGTCTCGACGGAGACAACCCAGGAAGGAGAACGCAATGACCGATCTGCCCTGTCGGAGGATGAGGGGGCTGGCAACTAGAGCCGATCGAAGTACCGGGCTCCCCGAGTCCAGACCTGATCCGGAGGGACGCTGTCGTTGATACCCCCCTCGAAGAGCTGGAACGCGACGCCGATGGGACTGGGGGCCCGGTCGTCAGTCGGGGGATCGAACTCCGTGTCGTACCGGCGGCTGCTGGCGGTGCTGCCCCAGCGAGTGCCGATGGCGACGGCGTCGAACCGCTCGAAGGTCTGGGTCACGGGGTTGAATTCGACCCAGCCGTAGATGTCGGTCTCGAATCCACGCTCGGCTTCAGTCGGCAGGCAGACCTCACATTCGGACCAAACACCTCGTGCCACGGCCCGGGTCTGGCCCGTGAGCCGCAACTCGATCCGGCTCTCGCTGACGCCAGTCACCCTGAACTGCAGGTCGGCCTTCTCCACATGGCTGGGCTGGAAGGGCTCCCCCTTCCCGAGGACATTGTCGACCAAGTGGTACTGGGCCAGCCGTTTGGCAATCCAGGAAGGCAGAGGATAGACGGCGCCGGCCTTCGGGTCCGCCGGAACCAGGGAACGGGCATCCTCGAGCCAGACGTAATCCATGTTCCAGTTACCTTCGGACCAGTCGCGCTGATAGTAGCCGCCAGCGTTCCAGCCGCCCTGACGAGGCAGATCCCGGGTGTAGGCCCGAAGCGTCACGGTTTCGGGGGGAACCTGCTTCCTGGGAATGACCGTTGCCCAGCGCCAGCTCTCCAGGTTCGGAATCTGGGGCAGGGGCGCGACGTAGAGACGTTCGTTGCGCTTCAACTCCTCCCAGCGCTCCAGGGCCCTCCGAAGCATGTCGACATAGATTCCGTCGTCATTGCTGGGAAGCGGGAAGGTGTTCACCGAGGCCAGGGGGATTCCGGTGGGAGTGACGGCGAAGGTACCGATCAGAGCCGAATCGGGACCGGCGATGCCGGCCCACTGCTGATGAACGGAGGGGATGTCTCCTAGGCCTGATCGCAACACGAACTGGCTGAACACGGGGACGGCCGACACAAGAGCCTGCCAGACCGCGTAATCATCTGCTACCGGGACAAACTGAGAGAGGAGCTCTCGGACTTCGGATCCGGACCAGGCGAACCGCCGGTCTGCGCTGGACTGGGTTCAAGTGAAGCCCAAAGGGTGGCCTCGCATCTGCCACAGCAAGAGGGGCTTGTCCTGCTTCTGGGCCTCCACCAGGCCCTCCAGGACCGTGGAGTGCCAGGGAATGTCCTCGTACTCCAGGTCGGAGCCGTTGGGAACGATATCGGCGAACCACTCGATCGCTTCCTGCTCTGTCAGGCCGGTTTGGGATGACGACCGAAGAGGGGCCCCCCCCCCGGCTAGCATCAGTAAACAAACCCCGGCTACCAGGGCGGAAATGCTTATGCGGCGCATGGACCTGCTCCCTTCCTCCGACGCCCCCCAGCCGGAGTTCCAGCCGTTCAGAGCCCTACAACATATCACTTTACTGTGGTCTCATCGAGGCTGCAACGCCATCGAGTTCAATCCGGAATCTCAGGGTTTCACTCCGACATGGCACATCTGAAACCAACATCGGCGATCTGCGTGTCGGGATGGGTTCGCTCCCGCTGGCCAAGGTGAAAGTGTTCGGGCGGATGTTGCCAGCCACCGCCGCGACAGATCCGCTCCTCCCCTTCCTCAGCTCCCTGGGGGTCCAGCTTTGGCGACGTCTTGTAATAGTCAGGCCCGTACCAGTCGTGACACCACTCGAGAACGTTTCCAAGCATGTTGAAGGCCCCGAAGGTACTGACCCCGTCGGGAAAGCTGCCGACAGGGGCCGTGCGAATGTATCCGTCAAACCTGGAATCCTCGACCTGGCAGTTGAGCCGGATCTTTCCGCCATCGAAGGGATGGGATCGGCCCCAGGGGTAGGGACGGCCCTCTCCGGCCCCGGCGGCATACTCCCACTCGGCTTCCGTCGGAAGCCTCAGGCCAGCCCACTGACAGAACGCCCGGGCCTCGAACCAGGACACCCGGACCACAGGGTAGTTCAGCTTCGGCTTCCACCAGCCTGCCTTCGGAAGTTCGTAGGGATCCACTTCGGCGGCGAACCGCTTGTACTGCTCTCGGGTCACCTCGTACTTCCCGATCAAATAGGGGGATAGTCGAACCCGATGGACTGGCCCATGCTCCGGTCCACGGTGCCGGCTCCCCATCCGGAAACTGGCCGCCGGTATCCGAATCAGCACCACGCCGGATCGGTCGTTCCGGTACTCCTGATAGCCTCGGTCGTTGACACCGAGATAGGTCAACCCCGGCCGCTCGAGGGGCTTCGCCTCCCCTGCCCCCCCTCGCCCGGCACGCTGGGTCGGTGCTTCCTTCGGGGCGTCGGCGCAGGCCACTCCAAGCCAAACAGAGGCTGTGATTCCGAGGAACATCGCGATCAGTCTGTTGCCGTTCATGCAGAACATTCGCCCATGATCAGGCAAAGCGAGTCAAGCCACATCACAGGTGCAATGACGAAGCACGGAGCCAACCGTGACAAACGTCACCCGGTTCCCGTGCCCCCCGTACCCTCCTGCTCTGTCTTCGGGATCGATCGGTGACCGATGGAAGGCCTCGGAACGGGGCCGGTACCGACCCGAATGGTCAGACCAGCGCTGCTGGGAGAGTCATGACCTCGACGCAAACGAAATCGAACAAAAACCCTCGCAAGAGAGGATCTTCCGTGCCCAGGATCAGCTCCGCCCGGCCGAACTCCCTCCCTCGCTCCTGGGCCGACACGGCTCCACCTGACACGTGGGCAAGCAGCTGCAGTCCGTAGCAGATTCCCAGGACGGGCACCCGGCCGTCGAGGAGCTCCTGCGGCACATCGGGCGTCCGGTCGCCGGAGACGGAGGCGGGAGAACCGGACAGAATCAGTCCTGCCACGGACTCCTCCGAGATGAGGCGACCGGCCTCGGGTCCCGTGGACAGCCGGCATCGGAAGTGGGCAGCCCGAAGCTGCTTCACGATCAATCACGTGGTCTGGGAGCCCAGATCGACTACCAGAATCTCCCGGGTCATGGTCTCTCCTGCTTCCCTGATCGGCTTGACCCACGGGGGGGATGTCTTGCGCTATCTGCTTGCCCGCGCCAGGTCTCCGTTGCCGCTACTGGACTCCGGATGCTCGTCTTCATCGTACTTGGAAACGATGTACCGTATCCCGATCTTCAACGCCTGCGCCCAAGCCTCCTCCACGTCGGGCGAGTATTGATAGTCGCAGATCTCCACGGTCTCCATCATGCAGTTGAACCAGAGATCGTAGAGGAGAGGAGGGATGTCTCGGTTCCTCTTGTTGTGAACCACAGCCACCCGGCGCAGGTATCGATCGGCCTCGTAGTCCGTCGTCGCCATTCGCAGAAAGGACAGTGACAGCTGCAGGTGCTTCTTCTGCTGGTCGAAGTCGGTGCCTTCGAACTTGGCCCGAATCGCAGGAGAGGAGGCGAGGAACTTCTCGTAGAACAGATCCAGAAAGGAGGGATTGGAAAGACATCTCGAGTAGCTCTCGTTGAAGATGTCGAGGGCCTTCAATCTGTCCATACTTGCCTCCGCCGACTGCTTGTAGCCCCCAATCGTTAGTGTCTGTGACCAAGTCACCATTCTACAGGACCCCACCCCAGAATCAAGAAGGCCAGTCTACACGGGTGCATGTCCCGTAGGGGGTCCCCTGGCCTATTCCGGATCCGTTCGTCCCGAGCTTGTCGAGGGGCCCACAGGCGCTTGCTTCGGCGTTTTGGCCTTGGCCAGTTCGCGCAGCTTTTCCCAATCCTCGGCTATCAAG